>CBDUZY010000143.1:0-6813 GCA_965371825.1 uncultured bacterium | reverse complement strand
CTACAGATGGCGCAGATGCCAACCGCCGTCGACGTCGAAGGCGGCACCGGTGCTGAAGGGGAAGTGACCGCGGGCAATAGCGGCAACGGCGAGGCCTACCTCTTCAGGCCTCCCCCAACGGTTGATCGGCGTCATGCCCTTGCCGAGCTTCTCGTTGTAGTAGTCACGAACGTGCTCAGCCGAGGTCATGTCGGTCTCGATTATGCCTGGATTGACCTCGAAAACGTTGATCCCGTATTCGGCCAGACGCACGGCGAAAAGCTTCGTTACCATGCTCAAACCCGCCTTGCTGACGCAGTATTCGCCGTAGTTGCGCGCCGCGGTGTAAGATCGTATCGAGTTGATGTTGACGATCGCGCCGCGGTCAATCGACTTTGATTCGATCAAGGCGATCATGTCACGGGCGACACGCTGGGTCAGAAAGTACGGGGCACGAAGATTTGTCGCGAGGATCCGATCGAAACTCTCGACGTCGGTCTCGAGGATGTCCTTCCGCACGGGAGGAGCGACCCCGGCGCTGTTGACCAGCAGGTCGATTCGTCCGAAACGCTGCATTGTGAAATCCACGAGCAGGTCACGATGCGACAAGGCGGATACATCCGCCTGGCAAAGGTCAACGGGAACGCCGAGCTCTTCGATTTGCTCGCGAGTGGCGTCAGCCGCCCCGAGATCTTCGTTGAAGTTGATAAGGACAGCATAGCCGGCGCGGGCGACCTCGAGGCAGATCGCCCGCCCGATCCCACGCGACCCGCCGGTTACCAGGGCTACCTTCTGCTCGATCATTTCCATCTCTCCCGTTGCAGCGGTATAGACGACAGCGAAGGGACTATACCGGGCCCGGCACCGGGCGTCACGTGAACGCAGCAGATCGACCCGGCGAAAGTGTCGCCTGCGCCGCGGTTTGATGCCCTGAGCACTGAGTCATTGCATTCGGCTCCCAGCGGGGCGCGCATAGAAAAACCGGACGCCGCGTGCTGCCATACGTCCGGTTCGTTTTTCGACCTGTGAGTTATCGCGGGCGAAACGCGTTTTGCTCTGATTTTCGCACGGCCTTGCGCGTCTGGCGACGCTTCCGTTCCGAGGGTTTCTCATAATAGCTATGGCGTTTCATGTCTCTGATGAGTCCCTCGCGCTGACATAAGCGCTTGAAGCGCTTCAGCATCTGTTGAACCGACTCGTTGCCGCGAGGCCTAACTTTGATCACTCGAACTCCTAACCCAACAAACGTTGTCTATCCAAACCAAACTCGTGCGAACCAGCCGCAATCCCGCGAGCCCGCTAGCATCGCGAACCGGCGATTCTACGCGGAGTAATCGACGCACGCCAGGGGTCTACTTCTGAAGCTTATGGAAAAAGCCCGCGACAAACGTGAAAAGTGGCCAGGGAAGCGAGCGCGCCCGGCCCCGCGCGGGCGATCCGCTATCTCGACAGAACTCAACCCCTCGTGTTGGTCCGATAATATCCAGTTCAAAACGCCGAATAGGGCCGATCAGAGGATGAAGCGGCTCAAATCCGCATCTGCCGTGATCTCTCGAAGTCGACTGGTCACGTATTCGGCGTCTATTCGGATCGTCTCACCTCGCCGCTCGGGTGCTTCGAAGCTAATCTCCTCCATGACCCGCTCCATGACCGTCATCAGGCGTCTCGCCCCGATGTTGTTCACCGATTGGTTGACCTGGAAGGCAGCATCCGCCAGGGCGACGATCGCGTCGTCGGTGAACTCCACGAAGACACTCTCGGTCGCGAGCAAGGCGGTCTGCTGCTTCGTCAGCGCGTTCTCGGGTTCCGTGAGGATGCGAACGAAGTCGTCCCGCGTCAGGTCCTCGAGCTCGACACGGATGGGAAGGCGTCCCTGCAACTCGGGCATTAGGTCGCTGGGCTTGCTGCCGTGGAAGGCTCCGGCGGCGATGAACAAAATGTGATCCGTACGTAGGGGCCCGTAGCGGGTGTTCACCCCACAGCCTTCGATGATTGGCAGAAGGTCGCGCTGGACCCCTTGCCTGGAGATATCCGGTCCATGCGTCTTGTCGGGCGCGGCCAGCTTGTCGAGTTCGTCGAGGAAGATCATCCCTTCCTCCTCGGTACGGCGCAGGGCCATGTCCGTCACTTTCTCGCGATCGATCAGCTTCTCGCTCTGCTCCGCGAGGATGATGTCCCGCGCCTCGCGAACGGGCACGGACCGCGTCTTGGACTGCGAGGGCATCAACCGTTCCATGAAGGCCTGCATATCCGGATCGAGCTGGTCCATGCCGAGCGTAGTCATGACACCAACGGGCGCGGATCGGCTCTCCACCTTGACCTCGATGACGCGATCATCGAGCTCGCCGCTTCGGAGTTGAGCCCGCATTTTCTCCCGACTGCGCCGGCGCCGCTCCGCGGTGTCGTCTTGACCCTCACTCGTCGCGGTTGGGCCCATGTCGAGGGTCGTGGGCGGCAGGAGGGCGTCAATCAACCCCTCTTCGGTCAGGCGCTCGGCCTCTTCACGCACGAGGACGATCTGCTCGTCGCGAACAATGCGGATAGCCAGCTCAACGAGATCGCGAATCATGCTCTCGACATCGCGTCCGTGGTAGCCGACCTCGGTGTACTTCGTGGCCTCCACCTTGAGGAATGGAGCGTTGACCAGATTCGCCAGCCTCCGGGCGATCTCCGTCTTGCCCACGCCGGTCCGCCCGATCAGGATGATGTTGGCCGGTCCGACCTCACCGCGCACGTCCTCCGGCAACATCCGGCGGCGCCATCGATTGCGGAGAGCGACGGCGGCGGCCCGCTTGGCGGCGTGCTGCCCGACGATGTACTTGTCCAGGGCTTCTACGATCTGCTTTGGCGTCAGGTCATCCATAAGGTTCAGGTCTAGTTGGGGCTCCGCCCTGGGAACTTGCGTGGCCTACGGAGCGGCGCCAGGAGTTCGCGGTCGACTGTGAATACCGGCGGAGTTGGTGCCGCCGGACTCCAGCCATCGGTCAACCCAGCGTCTCCACCATTATCTCATCGTTCGAGTAGACACAGATGTCCGCCGCGATCCGTAGCGACTGCTCGACGACGGTCTCGGGCGGTAGATCGGTGTTGCCGGTCAGCGCTCTGGCGGCTGCCACCGCGTACATCCCGCCCGATCCGACACCGATGACTCCGTCCGAAGGCTCGATAACGTCACCCGAGCCGCCGATCATCAGGCTGGAGTCCGCGGAGACCACCACGAGAAGCGACTCGAGCCGTCTCAGCGCCCGGTCCGTCCGCCACTCCTTGGCGAGTTCGATTGCCGCTCGGCGGATGTTGACCTCGAACTGCCCCAGCTTCTCCTCGAAGCGCTCGAGCAAGGCGAAGGCGTCGGCAGCGGAGCCCGCAAACCCGCATAGCACCTTCCCGTCGGCCAGTGCCCGAATCTTGCGGGCGTCCCGCTTGATGGTAGTTTCGCCCAGGGAAACCTGTCCGTCGCCTCCTATGGCGACGCGATCGCCCTTGCGAACGGTTAGAATCGTCGTCGATCGGATCACGTTGTCGTGCAGTTTCGTCGGCATCGCGCGTGCATCCTTTTGGAATGCCGGACCGTACAATATCACAGCCGTGTTGGCAACGGCTGCACTATGCAAGGATTGGTCCAATGAGCGAACAGTCATCCGCGAAACGGCGTCGCCCGTGCCCGCCTCTCGGCACCGCGCGGTGCATCGTAACCGTGTGCGTGCATCTCACGCTCGCCGCAGGCTGCCACGAGCCGACTCCCGTCACGGCGCCGATCAACCGCGTACCCCCGCCACCCAGAACAACAGAGCCCGCACCGGATGCCTCGCAGGCGGAACCCGTGCGAATTCCCTCCGCGGCTGCCGATCCGGACCGTTGGCTCTTTGTGGAGAGGACACGCGGCGACGCTCCCGGCGGCTGGGCGACCGGCTCATTCGACCCGGATCGCAACAAGCTCACCATCGAGACCAAGGACGTGCAACGGTTTGCCATCGACACGAGTCGAATCCGGATCGACTGGGAGCGCCTCGTCGTCCTAGGTCTCAACGGCGTCAACAGCGAGCTGCGCCGGCGAGACTTCGACATCCTTCACTTCGAGCTCGACGACCACAACCGCTGGGTCGTGATCGAGCCGTAGAGGATGGTCACTCCGTGCGGGTAACCGCCGCCTCGGCTTCGACGATGCTCGCCCGAATCTCGTCGATCTCCCGCTGTCGAAACCGCCTCAGCGTCTCCCACTCCGGCCGCTCTTGGTCGAGAGCCAAAGCTCGCTCATGGCCCGCGATTGACTCGCCCAGCAGGTCATCCGATTGCAGGGCTAGCCCCGCCCGGAGCTGGCAATCGGCCAGCGCCGCGATCCCCGCGGGGTCCTGCGGATAGAGCGCAAGCGCAGCTCGGGCCTCCTCGATCGCCTTCGTCCAGTCCTCGCTCTGGCCATTGGCTTCGGCGCGATCCAGGTGCAGGTTCATCAACGTTCGGTGCAGTGACGCCCTGTACGGATCACGCTCGATCGCGGCACCAAGTGCTCCCTCAGCTAGGTTCCACGCCTCGTCACGCAGTTGCGGGATGCCCGCAACGGCCATCAACCACCCCGCACGGGACACGTGGGGAGTCGGGTCGAGCGGGTCGGCGGCGGCGGCCGCGAGAAAGTGCTGCTCGGCCGGATGATCCGCGATGCGCGGTCCGACAGGCGAATTCGCGGCAGCTTTGGCGGCGGAGAGATGCCTGTTGGCTCGCGCCACCGGAATAAGGGGCACCGCAACGATTGCACTTGTCACGACGACGGCCGCAGCGAATGCGACCCAGAGTCCAACGGAACGAGGTCGTCCTTGGCGCTGCCCCGAATCCTCGCTCCTCCGTTCCGCGATACAGTAAGCCAGCAGCGCGAAGAACGTCATGGCCGTCCCGGGAACGAACATCGCGAAGTTGATCATGTCGTGAAGCAGGAAGGCGAACAGGCCTATTGCCACACCGGTGCCCACGACCGACCCGCCGCTCTCAGCCCGCCCTGACGAGCCGCCAGCGATCAAGTTGTCGCCCGCCATGAAAAGGGCGAACCCGACCAGCCATATCAGACCGGTCGTGACCGTCGCGTAATAGACGAAGTCGGCGTCGGTACTGCCGAGCAGGGGTATCCGCCCGATCGTCACGACCAGCAGCAGCACGACGGCCCAGGGGACACCGAAGCCCACGGCCCGAGCCGACCGCTCTGCGGGCAACGCTCGAACCGACGTGCCGCTGGACACGTCGCCTCCTCGAGGAGCGGCATCGTTTCTTGCCCGTCGTCGAGCGATTGGCCCGCACAGCGCAATCGAGCCGCCTATCAGCATCGCTGCCACGCCGGCAAGCCCAACCAGCCCGAAATCGGCCGCACTCTGAACGAACAGGTTATGCGGATTGGCGACCTCCTCCGGGCTCTCGATCGATTTGTACCGAAGATAATGTCGGCCGAAGTTCTCGCGCCCGACGCCCGTCATCGGATGGTCACCGATCAGCTCCGCCGACGCCCGCCAGTAGTCCCACCGAAACGCGAGCGAAGCACCCGGCAGCGTACCGTGGTGGAGGCCGTGTCCCACGACGGCGGCCCCGCCCGCGATCACGCAGGCCCACCCGATCACCAGGGCTTTGACCCGGTGCGAGTCAATCCAGAAGCGCATTCGCCACGCAAGGACCAAGAGTACGAGCCCGGCGACTCCCGACAGGAGCGCCCCGCGACTCTTCGTCGTGACAGCCGCGGCGACGATGATGACCACGCCAAGCGCGCACGCCGCCGCCAACGCCCGACCTCCCGGGTCCCTCGCTCGTCGCCATGTCACAACCGTCAAGGCAATCGCCGCGAAACCACACAGAACCAGGTACGATCCGGCTACGTTGCTGTGCGGCATGAACCCGGCGGCCTCACGGGCGAGCATTCGCCGCTCGAACAGCTCCACCTGCGAGGAATCCAATTCGACACCCTGATCCGCCCAGAACTCAACGCGGATGCTCTGATAGTGCTCCCGTGTCTCGCCGAATCCGACGAAGTGCTGCTCCAGGCAGTGTGCCGCCTGAACACACGCCGACGCCAGGACGGCCGCCAGCAGGATGCGCCGCCGCCACGGCTGACGCATCAGTTGGACGAGGACGATCGCCGCGACCGGATAGCAGAGCCAATCGATCGACGCGTTGAGAGCCAATCGCTGGTTGCCGGCAAAGAGGCACGAGACAACCGCTGCGATTGCGACCAGCGCTAAACCCCACTCGAGCCCCGTCCGGCGATACGGTCGAAAAGGTCCGATCGCTCGTGCGAGCAGCCAGCCACAAGCGGACAGGAGGATCAGGACGTCGAACACGAGTGTCGCAGCGGGGCTCGGGTCACCTATTTCGCCCAACGCCGCCGTGAACGCCCCACCGGCTGAATCGTAGCTTTCCGCCACAAGCGGCCGGAGGACAGCGAGGGCAATGAGCACGAACAGAGATGTTGTCTCGATATACCGGTGCACCATCATCCTTACGCCGCCCACGCCGAGCGGTTGAGGTTTCCTCGCTTGACCCGTTTCGCCGGCCCTTATTGGACACTCCAGGCCCCGCGACTACAATCCCGCTCGAACCTCCCATGACCACTAACCCACGAGCACGGATGGCCGAATCGTTGACCAAGTCCACACCAGCCGCCCTTAAAGCCCTCGGACGGAAGCCGATCCCAGAGCAGATCGAGGTCCAGGGGAGTAGTTACACGAGGCGGCGCGTCTTTAAGAACGACTTCTTCGCCGTCACGTGCCTCTTCGAGGGTCCCGCCGGGTGCGTAGTCCTCAAGGTGCAACGCCAGGCACCGTTCCTTCTCATCCCGCTCGGGTGGGTCGGACGATTGCTGGC
>CBDUZY010000142.1:0-6874 GCA_965371825.1 uncultured bacterium | reverse complement strand
AACGATATCCCTCCCACCGCACGACCGCGGGGGGCCTGAAATCGCGAGAGGCGGCTGAAAGCCGACGGCTCGAAGAAACCGCCCGCCCCGCCGGCGTCCGCAGCAATCGCCTCGGCCAACTGTTCCTCGGCTTCATAAGCTTCACGCAGACCGTCGTCCATCGCGCACTCCGTAAGAGAATGCGCCCGCTCCTTTGCCGCTTCAAATCCCGCCGTCAACCGCAAATCACTCTCGAGGCGTTCTCGCACCTCGTCGATCGATTCCGCCGCGTGCCCCGGTATGGAATCGACCACTCGAAAGACATAGCGATTCCCCGTTTCCGGGTCCCTCAGGGGATACATTCCGCTCTGGAACGGGGCGATATAGTCCGTCCGGCTGACACCCTCGTCCTTCGGGATGATCGGAACCAAGGCCTTCGTTCTCGCCACCATCGAGCGGAACGACCGCTGGAGACCTCTGTCGGGCGTAAACGCTGCGGCGCCGAGCTCGGGAACATCGTCGGCGTCCGCGAGGGTAAAAAACTCCGTCGTCACGGTGCCAAGAGCCTCCGGAAAGGTGAGGGATACCGGAACGTTCTCGATGATCTCTCGGTAGAAGTCCTCTGTTGCAACGTTCTTCGGGACCGTCCTGTATCCATCCTCACCCCGCGGGGCGTCCATCCAGCTCTCCATCTCGTATTGGACCGCCCAGTCGGCGAGTCGACCGGCCGCCTCGTCGGCATGTTCCTTCTTCACGGCCGCGATGGCGATCTCCCGGGCGTCCTCCCATGCCAGGTAGGGAGTAGGCGGAGGCGCCGGCGGTCCCTCTATCGTGCCGTCCTTCGTCGGGTCGGGAACGTTCAACTCCTCAACGCTTTTTCGCAACGCTGCGTCAGTCGCGCGGTTTTCCGAGTAGTACGCTTTGGCCTTCCTTTCGAGGTTGGCGATTCCGATGGCCTCCATTATCGCATCGCGATCGATCTTGATGTACTGGACTTTCAGAGCGGGCTCCATGTAGTAGCCGAAGCTGAGTCCTACGCCGGGCTTCTTGTCGCGATGGGCCTCGAGTTGCTCCTCGCGCCGCCCGTCGGTGAATTCCTCCTCATTGTCGATAAGCGCAGAGGCCGGCACGACGACCGTACGAATTCGAACTTGCTCGAGAGTGCCGCGGGCCGCGCGCTTTATCTCCGCCTCGCTCGGGAGTGCCGCAGAACTGACGGCCAAAGCGGTGTTCAGCACTGATCGATACTCGGCCATTGCCTGATGGATCCTAGCAGGCTTGACGCGTATCCGCCGTGCCAGCACTTCCACCTGGGAGAGAATCCCGTCAGCAGCGGCCGACGCCCTCAGCTCGGCCGGGTCCGCGGCGGCTCCGAGCGCCTGGGCCTCGCGCGAGAGCAAGATCCAGTCCAGCTCGTCGAGCGGCTTGACCGCCCTGCCGCCCAGCGGCCGACGCCAATTCATGCCCAGGAGTTCGAGAAGCTCGGTCTGGCCACGGACGGCCTCCTGATCGAGGAAGCTGATCGGCCCGTACTTCGAGTCGGCCACCACCCGGTTGGCCCTCGGCGTCAGAAGCCCCTGAAGGGCACTGCCCCCGACGAAAACGATCATCAGGAGCGTCATAAAGACGGCCAAGAGCTTTTTGTTGTGCTTGCGGAAAAACTTCATCATGGCGACGTAACTCCTTTATCCGGCTGGACTTACGGCAAAGCCGGGCTGCGGCCTCACTATACGAGGATCCAGGCCGAAATCAACGGCCCCACGTTCATCGACCGACCCATGCCTGTTTGACAACATTCCCCATCCCTGCTAAACCCCCCCGCCTCCGGGCGGACACTGGGGTAGAATCCACAGGTAGCCGATGGAGTATTCGGACTCGGCGGTCGATAGTAAGGACCACCCAAGACCGAAGATTATTAGCTTAGGAGTTCAACTCACACAAGGTTGTTGAAGTGGCGAAGAAGGCGCAACGTTCTGAAAAATCGTTGGTTATAGTCGAATCGCCGGCCAAGGCGAAGACGATCAACCGCTATCTCGGCTCCGGCTATCACGTGATGGCCAGCATGGGCCACGTACGGGATCTCCCGGTCAATGACCTGGGGATCGATCTCGACCGGGACTTTGCACCCGTCTATGAGGTCTTGGCCGCCAAGAAGAAGGTTGTGAGTGCCCTCAAAAAGGCCGCCGACGGCGCCCGGTCGGTATACCTCGCCACGGACCTCGATCGAGAAGGCGAGGCCATCGCCTGGCATCTGGTCTACGCGTTGGGCCTCGATCCACAAACCACACAACGCGTCGTTTTCAACGAGATAACCAAGTCGGCAATCAAGGCCGCCTTCGATAACCCGCACGAACTCGACATGGAGAAAGTCAACGCCCAGCAGGCACGGCGCCTCCTCGACAGAATCGTCGGTTATCAGCTAAGCCCGCTCTTGCAGTCCAAGCTCGGCAAAGGGCTCTCGGCCGGGCGTGTTCAGTCGGTGGCGGTGCGCATAATCGTCGAGCGCGAGCATGAGATTCGGGCCTTCGTTCCGGTTGAATCCTGGCGCATCGTCGGTTGCTTCGGGACTCAAATCGCCAAGGCAGAAGCTCACCGGACCGCCTGGGAAAAGTTCGTTTCTGATGGACCGAATCGGCAAGGTGGACGTAGCGTCAAGGAACGCAACCGATGGCTGTCCAAGCACTTCGCCGCCGGCGCGGAGCTCGCCAAGCTCGACGGTAGGGATTTCCGTCCCAAGTCGGTGGACGAGGCTCGGAGAATCGCTGAAGCTCTCGGCTTTACGGTCGACAGTGTCGACGAGTCCGATTTCGCCCAGTACACCGACAAAGGACTGAAGACTATCGTACTTAGCGGTCGGTTGGATCCGACGCGGGCACCCCGGTTCACGATCAGTGACATCCAGACCCGCCGCACGACGACGAAGCCGAATCCACCGTTCACCACCGCGAGCCTGCAACAGGCCGCCTCGAGTGCGCTCGGGTTCGCCCCGGCCCGCACCATGCGCGTTGCCCAACAGCTCTACGAAGGTGTCGATCTCGGAAGCAAAGAGGGTCCGGTGGGCTTGATCACGTACATGCGTACCGACTCGACGAATCTCAGCGGTGAGTCGATCGGCGCGGTGCGCGATCTTGTTCGCAGCGAGTTCGGAGATGCCTACCTTCCGGGCAAGCCCAATGTCTTCGGTAAGGCAAAGCGTGCACAGGAGGCCCATGAGGCCGTCCGACCGACCGATGCTTCGCACCATCCCGAGGCCCTGCGCCAAAGCCTCACCGCCGAGCAACACAAGTTGTACGACCTGATCTGGAAGCGGTTTGTCGCATGCCAGATGACGCCCGCGAAATGGGACGGCACCTCAATCTTCATTTCGGCGCCGACCTCGCTGGGTGAGGCCGTCTTCAAGGCGACCGGGCGGCGACTCGTGTTCGACGGATTCATGCGGGTCATGGGTGTGCCGGAAAACGGCGATGTCGACCTGCCCGAAACGAGCACCGGCCAGGAGGTTGCCCCGCTCCAAATCGACCCTCACCAACTGTATACCTCGCCCCCTCCGCGATACACGGAGGCTGCCCTGGTGAAGAGGATGGAGTCCGAGGGCATCGGCCGACCGAGCACCTACGCCGCAGTCATTCAGACCATCCAAGACCGCGGATACGTCGAACTCGCGGAGAAGAAACTCCACCCAACCCACCGCGGGGAGATGGTCACCGAGAAGCTCGTAAACCACTTCCCCAAGATCATGGACGTGAAGTTCACCTCCTACATGGAGGAGGAGCTCGACAAGATCGAGGAGGCCCATCTCGATTGGGTGCACGTGCTCCGCGAGTTCTACGGACCGTTCAAGGAAGCACTCGACAAGGCCCGCACGGAAATGGAGCGGCTTCGCGCCGAACCCAGCGAGTACACCTGCAAAGAGTGCGGTAAGCCTATGGTCTATCGCCTCGGCAAGAACGGACGTTTCCTGTCCTGTTCCGGTTACCCCGAGTGTAAGGTCGCCAATAACATCGACAGCGAGGGCAAGCCCATAGACGCGGTCATCGCTGACGAGCCGTGCGCGGTTTGCGGTCAACCCATGATCCTCCGTAAGAGCAGGATCGGACCGTTCCTCGGTTGCAAGGGCTATCCCGACTGTAACAACACGTTGCCGAGTGATGAGAACGGCGTGCCCCTGAAGAAGGTCCGACCCGAGGACATCCACGAGCAGTGCCCCGATTGCGGATCGGCGATGGCCGTCAAGTTCGCACGAGGTCGCTCGTTCCTCGGTTGTTCGGCGTATCCCAAGTGTAAGGCTACCGCCCAGTTGCCGCCCGGCGTGTACGTGGAGAAACCCAAGCCCAAAGATGCCGGCGTCCGCTGCGACAAGTGCGGTCGTCCAATGGTGATACGCAAGAGCCGTCGCGGGCCGTTTCTAAGCTGTTCCGGTTTCCCGCGATGCCGTAACGCGATGCCGACGGACAAGATCGACCACCTGCGGACCCTGGAGGCAAACGGCGAGATTCCCGATCCGCCTCCGGAGAACAACAACAGCCGCAACGGCGGGCGTGCCAAAGCCGGCGCCGCTGCCAAGAAGGTCAAGGTGGACGTAGCCTCGCTCGGTCCGCCACCGGATGGATTTGCCTGGACTCGAACGGGCAAGCCGGTCGTCGAGACCTGGCCTGAAGAGTCGCTACGATGCCCCGACTGCGGCGGGGAAGTCAATGCCCGCACCGGTCGTTTTGGACCCTACTTCGGATGCACCGGTTACCCCAAATGCTCGTTCGTGGCCAATGTGCGTGGCGAGGCGAAGAAACGTGCCGCCATTGAGTTCCCCGCCTCGGTCAAACCCAAGCCGATCCCAACCGATATCCCCTGCGACGAATGCGGCGAGACGATGGTTATCCGCACCGGCAGAAGCGGCCAGTTTCTCGGTTGCAGCAAGTACCCAAAGTGCCGCAGCAGCAAACCCCTACCCGAAGGCGTAACAGCCGAGACCTTCGCCGAAGTCAAGAGCTGACCCTCAACCCAGCCCCAAGCGAGCGCGCAGTCACTGCGCATCCTCGAGCGGACGAAGTGCAAGAATCTACGGGCACGGAGCCTCACCCGAGCAGGTGTCGGTGCACGGCCCGAAGTCGCCGAAGTGCCAGTAGGCGTTGCCCTTAACCGCGTCCACCGCTGTGGCGATGTCGAGCACGCCAACGTTCTCGCCCAGCGCATCCGGCACGTTAGGCCGCAAGTGCACCCGCGGCTTGAACAAGGCTGTGCCCGGCTCAGGAGGCCAAGTCGTCGGGTAAGGTTTACCCTTCACGTGATCGACGACGCGGGCGATGTCTAGAACGACCAGCCCATCGGTTAAGGGATCCACATCGCCGAACTGGCACGTTGTGATCGATAGTCCTTCGGACACCGCGGCGCACGTCGCTTCATTACCAGCGCAGCTCGCCGCTAACTGGGCGACTTCGTAATCGGAACTCGGAACGGCGGCTGCCCCCGTCACGTGCAGCGTCTCGCCGCCAAGCTCCTTGCCCCACGCGCGGTACTCCGGGTCGCAGCCCAACACCGCGCACCGGAACGTCGTGCCGGGGAAGTTCGGCGAGTCGGGACATGTGTGCGTTTCGTTAAGAGAGCTCACCCAGCGATGGCTGCCCTCCCACGCGCTGAAGTCGGGCGGACTCTCCGGTGCAGCGGGGTGATGTAGCGAAGTCAGCGTCACGCGGACGGCTTTCTCCTGGTTGGCAGCCACCGCCGGTATCGGAATCACCATCGAGATGTAACGGTTCTTCTCCACGTGCGAACCGTACGGATCGAGGTCGGGGGCGACGGGGGCAGGTATTGGAGTCGTGTTCTCGTACCACGCGATCTTGTTGTCCTCCTTTGAGGCGGACAGGACGTCAATGTCCCCGTCGCCGTCCACGTCGGTCGCGAAAACGGACATGGCACCATCTGCGTTGGTCGAGATCACCCGCGCGCTGAAGCTCGGGGGCGACCCGCCGTTATTCTCGTACCATGCGATCTTGTCGTCATCTGTTGACGCGGAGAGAATGTCTGTATCCCCGTCGCCGTCCACGTCCGTCGCAAACACGGAACTGGCACCATCGGCGGCGGTCGAGATTACCCACAGTGTAAAGCTCGGCGTCGAGGCGCCGTCGTTCTCCAGCCATGCGATCTTGTCGTCGTCGGACGACGCCGAGAGGATGTCGGCGTCTCCGTCACCGTCCACGTCTGACACGAAAAGAGAGCGCGGGAGCTGCACAGTGCATGAGACCACGTGCTCACTGCTGGAAGGCCTGATCTTGTACCATGAGATGGAGTCGTAATACATGCACGCAGAGACGACCTCGGGGTAGTCATCGCCATCGAGGTCAGCCGCGAAGAGTCCGGAGGGATCGTAGCTGAATGCGGGCGGGCTCAAGTCGTGGATCACCCACTTAGTGAAGGTCGGAGGTGACACGCCGTTGTTCTCGTACCACGCAAGCTCGCGCCTAAGGTACAACACGGCGAGAACGTCAGTGTCCCCGTCGTCGTCGAGGTCCGTCGCGAAAACGGCGGTCGCGCCAGTGGCGAACGAATCGATCACCCGCTTGACGAAGCTCGGTGGCGAGCCGCCGTTGTTTTCGTACCATGCGACGTGGTCCCCGTTGAACGATGCGGAAAGGACGTCGGTGTCCCCGTCGCCGTCCACGTCCGTTGCGAAAACGGATTGGGCCCCATCCTCGGCGGTCGAGATTGCCCGCTCAGTGAAGATCGGAGTCGCCCCGCCGAGGTTCTCGTACCACGCGATCTTGTCGTCATTGTATGACGCGGAGAGAACGTCGGTGTCCCCGTCGCCGTCCACGTCCGTTGCGAAAACGGAACAGGCCTCGTTGGCATTGGTCGAGATCACTCGCTCGGTGAAGGGCACGTCAGCGCCCCAGGTGGGGAG
>CBDUZY010000141.1:0-6912 GCA_965371825.1 uncultured bacterium | reverse complement strand
GCCGCTGACCAGAATCAACGGAGTCGATTATTCCGACAGCCTGGTAAGGGAGCGGGCGGAACCGGTGGGACGCTGGTTACGATCGACAGCGAGCAGCGAAAGACAGACGCGGCGCGGGCGAATCTCGCGGCGGCCGGTCTCGAGGAATACGTCGACTTTCGCACCGGACCCGCGGCGGAGATTCTGCCGACGCTCGAGGGGCCGATCGATTTCGTTCTGAACGACGCGGACAAGGAGAACTGCCGGCTTTACGTCGAACTGCTCACGGACAAGCTGTCCGACCACGCCGTCGTTTTGACGGATAACATTCACTCCCATGCCGACGAGCTAGCCGGTTTCATCGAGTGGATCCGCGACCATCCGCAATTCGCCTCCGTCGGAGTCCCGATCGGCAGCGGCATGGAGCTGTCCGTCAAGCGTGCCGTTTGCTGATTCCGGGCTGGTCAGTCGGTCATTGCTGCGGCCTGCGTTCTCGCAGGCCGTGCTCCCGGGCGGTTGGCATTGCGCGCGACGGCCGGCGGCGACGCCGGCCGCAACTGACAGATTCTGGGCCAGTGGGGCATGGCCGCGGAGCGCCTGGCTGCACGGAAGCCGCGGCGTCCGAGGTGCGGGTTTCGACTGGGCCGATTGGCAAGCGTCGAGCCGACATGTTCTTACGCCCTAACCGTCGCGAATCGCACGAGTCTATCTGACTGATCCGCAATATTCCGTCGCCCCGGTCGAATCGGCTATGGAGCACCAGTCCGGCGCCGGCGGAACGTCAGTCCGCCCCCTGTCCCGCCGATGTGTTCGGATGCGACGAGGCGTCGACTGGTGCGTGCAAGTCTCTTGTGAGACGTAGCCGACCGATGCGCTCCTGCCGACAAGCTAAGAGTCCTTAGCGTCCGCCGGAGCGTCTTCTGACAAGTTTGAAGGAGGATTTGCCATGATGTCATTCACACTGCCCGGGCGAGTAGCCCTCGCTGCCCTCGTTGTCCTCGTCGCCGGATCGGGCGATGTAGTTCGCTCCGACCCCGGCGAGAGCAAGTTCCACGAGGCCTACTACCTCGAGAATTCCGAGGGCGACTGGTCCGGGGCCGCGAAGCTGTACGAGCAGGTGACCGGTGACCGTAACGCGTCCAAGGCCCTCCGGGCCGAGGCGACGGCTAGACTCGCTGCCTGCCGCGAGGAGGTCGCTTGTCGTGATTTCGCCAGGCTCATGCCGCCCGACGCTCTGGCCTACGTCGAGCTGAATCGCCCGGGCCGCCAGATCGAGAAGCTGCTCGATCAGCTCGGCTTGCTTGCGGATGTCAACCAGGTGTTCGAGGCTGGTCAGCGGCGAGTCGCGATCAGTCCGACTCTCCTGCGGGAAGGACTAGGGCTCGGTGGGGTAGCCGTGGCCATTACCGGCTTCGACCCCCAAGCCCAGCAGCCCAGCGGCGTCGTCGTGCTTCATCCCGGGGACCTCGGGGTCATCCGAGGTCTGCTCGAGACCGGGCTGCCCGCCGGGGCGAATGTGGTCGAGCCGATCGGCGGGTTTGCCACATTTGACGTCGAAGGCGAGGCCCTGGTGACGCTCACGTCTCGGCTTGTAATCGCGAGCACCGACCGCGCGGAGATCGAAGGCGTCGTGAAGAGGCTCGCGGGGAAGAACATCCAGTCGCTCGCCGGTAATCCCACGATGAAGGACATGATCAAGGGCCGCGGCGACGCGTTGCTCACTTTCTTCGTGAACGCCAAACCGCTGATCCCGATGATCAAGGGCATCGTCGCAGCCCAGGGCGGAGAACAAGAGCTGGCGATGGCCCAGGCCCTTCTCGACCTGGACAGTCTGAACTCGATCAGCGGCCACTTCGGTGTTTCCGACGACGGCCTGTCGCTCGACATCGCCCTTCGGTTGGACGAGGGACATCGCAACCTGCTTTACAACTTCTTACGAACGCCTGCACTCAACCCCGAGACGCTGGAGTGTGTTCCGGCGGGAGCAGCCGCCGTGGTGCTCGGGGCGCTCAACAAGGCCGACTCGAGTTACGACGCGTCCTCGGGTGACGACGACGGTCATCCGGTGGTGACCGCGCTGGACATCGGACGTGAGTTCTTCGCGAACATCACCGGATTGGCGTTGTTCGTGCTGTCGCCCGACGACGGAAGAAGCGAGGGCGCATCGCCGGTTCCCGACATCGGCCTGGTTTTGACGGTCAACGACCCCAGCCAGTCGGAAGCGCTCTGGCTACAGACTCTGGGAATAGCGAGTCTCGCCGCCGGTGGAGGCGGAGTCGAGGGCTCGCCCGTCGAGATCGCGGGCGTGAGCACCCGCCGCTTCGAGCTCCCCGAGGGAATAACAATCTACTTCGCCGCCTTGGGCAACGACGTGCTGATTGCGTCGAGCGAGACCGCGGTGGCCCGGTCGATCGCGGCGAAACGCGGCGGCAAGTCGATGGCCAAGGACGAGGCATTCGCCGCCAGCCTGAAGCGTCTGAGCCCCGACACGACTAAGGCGGTGTTAGTCCACGCCGGTCGAAGTGCAGCCGTTGCGAAGCGGTTCATGTCTCCTGGAGAGGCGGCCCAGATCGCACCGATCATGGACGTTCTATCCGGAACGGTTTTGTCGATGGTCACAGAGCACTCCGACAACGAGATGAGGTTCACGGCTGCGGTGTCTGGGATTCCCGACGTTGGCGACCTGGTCGCGTACGCCATCACGCAAGAGGCCGTTCAGCAGGAGAAGCGAGGAGAGCTTCGACGCGCTATGCGCTCGGAGAACTGGGAGACCGCCAACGCCCTCCTCGAAACCCAGTTGAAAGGGAGCCCCGGCGATCTGGACGCTCTGCGCAAGAGATTCACCGTCCTGGCCGTCGGACAGAAGGACCGGAAGGCGGCGATCGTCTGCGGTGAGGACTTCCTCGCGGCGGCACGCGACAGCGCCACGGCGCTGAACAACTTCGCCTGGGCACTGCTGACGGACGACGATTATGGAGGAGAATATGACAAGCTCGCGCTGAAGATCTCCGCGCGGTCGAACGACTTGACCGAGCACGGCAACTGGATGTTTGTCGATACGCTCGCCTTGGCGAAGTTCCGCACCGGCGATGCGGGCGACGCCGTGGAGTTGGAGAAGAAGGCCATTGACCTCTGCGGGACCTGCGGCGGGCTCGGCGAACTCAAGAAGGTCCTGGCCCGCTTCGAGGCCGGCGCGGGCGCCGGCGGTACAGGTGGATAACCAGTAGGGCCGTGCTGATCCCAGTGGAACTCAGCTAGTACGCGGCCGATCCTCTCTTCGGGATGGAGGTTCGGGATTGGCAAGGGCGGTTTCAGCCCGAGTAGTCCCTTGGTGCGCGAATAAGGCGGAGAGTGTGGCGGAGAGACCAGCATGATTGACAGAAACCGACGAATGAGTGCACGACTCCCACTACGTGTGGGCCTGACAGCAGTGGCCTTCGTCACCTTGGCTGGAGGCACGCGGGCGCAGACCGACGCCAACCGCGGCGACAACGACTCCGTTTGGCCGGACACACTTGCTGGGCGATGGGCGAAGGAGTTTCTGGAAGCCTACCACGCCGAGGGAGAGGGGTCTCTGGAGCGTTTTCTCAATACGCATTATTCCGACGCTTACGAAAGTCGGGTGAAGGAGCTGGCTGATTTACGCCTGCAAAAGAGTGCGGTTCCTGAGTTCAGGGTTCATGCGGTGAATGCGGATGGCGAGTATGCCGTCACCGTCACTGCCGAAGCCGTTCTCCGTGGAGGGAAAGTCTTCGGGTGGGCAAGCATCGAAATCGAGCTCTCGCCGGACCCTCCGCATGACCCAATCGTCTTGAGATTCGGCCCTGGGACCGCACCGGGCGATGAGAATAAGGTCCCGAAAAGCCCGGAGGACTACCGGGGTTGGAAGGATCTGCGGGATCTTCTGGAGAGGGTACGGAAGGATTCGGGCGCACCGGGCTTAGCCGTGGCTGTCATGCGCGGTGGGAAGATCGTCGACAAAGCTGTGACAGGTTTCCGCCGCATCGACCGGCCAGAACGTGTCCAAATGACAGATCGATTCCATCTGGGCTCGGTGGCCAAGCCCTTCACGGCCACAATGATTGGAAAGCTCGTTGAGGACGGGGTGCTGCAGTGGGACATGACCCTCGGCGAGGCGCTGCCCGACCTCGCGATGAAATCGGAATACCGTAGTGTAACGCTCGAGCAACTGCTGCAGCATCGCGGCGGCATACCGCCGGCGCCCACGACGGGGGAGTTTGCCGACGGGTATCCCGTCAAGCCGGGCCAGACGCCCGCCGAAGCGCGCGACGTGTTGGTGCGGGGAGTCCTAACCGAGGAGCCCGTCAAGATGGGCGAGTACAACTACTCCAACGCGGGATACACAGTGGCTGCGTATATGGCTGAGCGTGTGGCAAAGCGGTCCTGGGAGGAGCTGATGCGTACTCTAGTTTTCAAGCCACTGAGGTTGCGATCAGCCGGATTCGCGTGGCCGGCGACCGAGGAGCGCCCCAAGCAGCCTTATGGCCACAGTGGCACGCCTCCCGATCTCAGCGTTCAGGAGGTCGGTGAGGACCTTCTCGGCGACGACGACTACCTTAGCCCGGCTGGGAGCATTCACTGCTCCATTGAAGATCTGGCCCGCTTTGTGGACTTCCATCTGCAGGGGCTTCACGGCCGCGACGGTGCGCTCAAGGCCGAGACTGTACGTCGCCTCCACACACCGCCGAAGGATGGGATCTACGCATGCGGTTGGGGTGTCAGAAGGACCGACGCCGGTGAACTTCGACATGGCCACTCTGGGACGGCCATGACGTACTACGCGAAGATCGAGATGTACCCGGAGAGCAATCTTGTCATTGTGGCGACAGCGAACTGCGGACCTTCTGTAGCACCGTTCTTCAAGAAGATGGAGGAAGCCATCCACCGACGGATGACGCGGAATGACTGAAGCACCCCGCTCATATGAAAGTACTCTCCACGATTGTCCGTCGACTGGGTGTAAGCCAAACACCGGTTCGTGATGCCCTTTTGAGCTTGGAGGGGCAGAGGCTCCTCGCGGCGGAGACCGGCAAGGGGTTTCAGGTAACGGTCCCCGCGCCGGATTCCGGTTAGGACTCCCTTCCGCGACCCTGGGCGAGAGGCACCCAAATGTCTCTCTCACGGTCGCTATTCAATACCGGTATTCCGGCGCTGATCGTACCGTTCATCACTCACACTTCATCTTCGTGGCCAAAGTTGACAGCGTTCTTGTGGACCGCTACCTTCCAATCGGCGTGTCGGGGAGAGGATCGCCGCCGGGCGGTCCGTGTGCGGTCCCCCGGATGTGGACGCGCGGATCGGACGCACGGAAGCTTCCGCACCCGTTCCAAGGGGGCAGGGAAGGCTGATTCGCGAACGACAGAGTGAACTTCGCCGAGCGGAGTTACCACTCGTAACTCGTGATTCGAGGAGGATGTATGGCCGTTGGAATCGTCGGCTACGGTGCTCACATCCCCAGGCGGCGCATCAAGGTTGAGGAGATCGCCAAGGTCTGGGGGGCGGACGCGCCGAGCTACAAGAAGGGGCTCGAGCTGCTCCAAAAGTCGGTGCCCGCGCTCGATGAGGACACGATCACGCTGTCCGTCGAGGCGGCGAGAAACGCCCTTACGCGGGCGGGGATCGATCCAGCCGAGATCGGGGCCGTTTACGTCGGCAGCGAGTCGCATCCCTACGCGGTGAAGCCTTCGGGCGTGACCGTCGCCGAGGCGATCGGAGCGACACCCGACTGTCACTGCGCCGACTTCGAGTTCGCCTGCAAGGCGGGCTCCGAGGGGATGTTCGTCGCGTACGGGCTGGTGAAGGCGGGTCTGATCAAGTACGGGCTGGGAATCGGCGCGGACACCTCACAGGGTGCCCCGGGCGATGCCCTCGAGTACTCAGCCGCCGCCGGAGCAGCGGCGTTCATCATGGGTGCCGACGACGACCGCATCATCGCCACGATGGACGAGACCTATTCCTTCATGACCGACACGCCGGATTTCTGGCGGCGCGAGCATCAGTTCTATCCGTCCCACGGCGGCCGCTTTACCGGCGAGCCGGCGTACTTCCGCATCGTCGAAGGGGCGATCAAGGGTATTCTGAACAAGTCGGGTATGAAGCAGTCGGAGTTCGCCTACGTGATCTTCCATCAGCCCAACGGGAAGTTTCCCCGGCGGATGGGCAAGCGGCTGGGATTCTCTTTCGAGCAGATCGACGTCGGGCGGCTTGTCCCGCAGCTCGGTAACACGTATTCAGGCGCCTCTCCGCTCGGGCTCACCGCGGTGCTGGATGTAGCCAAGCCCGGCGACAGGATTCTGATGTGCTCGTACGGGTCCGGGGCCGGGAGCGATGCTTTCGTCCTGACGGTACGTGAGAGGGTTTTGAAGGTTCGAGATTCGGCGCCGAAGACGCGATGGCTACTCGATGAGAACATCGAGTTCGTCGAGTACGGCGAGTACGCCAAGATGCGTCGCAAGATCCGCCTGGCGGAGAAGTAGGAGAGCACCTAGATGAGAGAAGTTGCCGTTATCGGCGTCGGCATGCAGAAGTGGGGCGAGCTTTGGGAGAAGTCGACCCGCGACATCTTCGTCGAGTCCGCCTTGATCGCCATGGACGACTGCGGCGTGGACAAGCTCGACGCGCTGTACGTTGGGAGCATGAGCCCCGGGATGTTTACGGCTCAGGAGCACATCGGATCGCTGCTTGCGGACTATTTGGGCCAGTCGAGCATTCCGGCCACACGCGTGGAGTCGGCCTGTGCCTCTGGCGGGCTCGCTTTTCGGGCGGCCTACATGGACGTCGCCAGCGGGATGAGCGACATCGTCCTGGCGGGCGGTGTCGAGAAAATGACGGACATCAGCGGCGGTGATGCCACGCACGCCCTCGCGACCGCGGCGGACATGCAGTGGGAGGGTTTGAGCGGTGTCACCTTCC
>CBDUZY010000140.1:0-6945 GCA_965371825.1 uncultured bacterium | reverse complement strand
CCCGTGGCGGTAGACGTCTCGATCGAGCTTGGTCATGATGTTCACGTCGATTTCGCCCGGGACGGCGAGGCGGCGGAGTTCATCCTGCTTCCGGGCCCTTTCGGTCGGATTCTCCGTCGCCAGCATCTCGCGATACGCACTCTTGAGCGGCGTCTCCGGAAGCATCTCGTAGTAGCGCGTGATGTCGCTTCCTTCCTCGAACGGCGACGTCTGCAACGCCTGAACCTGTTGCCCAACCAGGCGGTCCACGAGATTCAGGTACTCCGTGATGCGCCGGGCACGGGCGTCTTCATCGTGTCCGGCAATTTCCTCGTACGGTTCCTCCGCCTTCTTGCAGTGGAGCTTCCGTATTTGCTCGATGAGGACATCGTCTACCAGAGAGATCACCGACGAAATGCCGTACTTTGCTATCCGGAGCGGAGTATCGATAGTGAATCCCGTACCCATGACCGGGATGTGAAACGTATGCCTGCTACGAGTGGCCAGATCCGCCATTTCGCCTTCTCCGAGTACGGTCAGATGCCGTGGTGCTTGCGTGCGTCGCCTCCGGGCACCTCTATCGTAGGTCGGCTCGGACGCAACGCAACCGGCAAACAGATTCCGATGGGAATCGGGTGCGTGGCATCCCGGCGCCGCGACACTTGCGTAGCCACACTTCACGTGGATACTCGCGCATGTTGGGCGCTGCCCACCACCCTGGCAGAGGCATTGAGGTGGGCGTTGGCCGCCATGTGACGTTGAGAATCACGGTGGGCGTTGGCCCCCTGCTAACATCAGAGGAGCATACCATGGTTGGCGAAAGACTGAAGAAGCAGGACATCTTCCAGGCTCTACGGCCCGAGCAGGTCAACCGTCTCAGCGAGGCGTCGAAGGTTGAAACGCTTCGGCCCGGTGCGATCATCTACTCTCGCGGGGAGAGGGCTGATCGCTTCTACATCGTACTCAAGGGCCACGTATCCCTTCGCCTCCCGGAAGAGAAAACGGGCCTGAGCGTACTTATCGACGAGGTCACCGAGGGGCGGATGTTCGGAGGTTGCATCTCCGCTTCTCTGGCTACCTACGCCCTCAACGCCCACTGCACCGTTGAGTCGGAAATCCTGGTGATCAGCGTGTCCGCCCTGCAGGCCATCATGGATGAAGACCCGCGCACGGGGTACGTCATCCAATCCAGAATCTCCGAGGTCTATTTCAAGCGGTACATCGAGGTCATGGCGAAGCTCCAGAAGATCGTCATGAACATCCCGGTCGAGCCGTCTTGAGTATGCCGCGAAGTACGCTGCGGTAGAGATTTGAAGATCGGCAACGCCCGCCGGTGCCGGGGTGGCCGTGCCCGCTCTACTCGGGAAGGACTTCCATACCGACGATGGTGACGTCGTCGCGGGGGCTGGTTGAGCCGGTTTCCTCATCGAGTCGGGTGTCGATCTGCCTCATCATCTCGTCGATGGGAAGCGCCGATAGCGACTCGAAGACGCCCGGGTACGAACGCGTGTCGGGCGGGGCCTTGGGGCTTTTTGGATCGGGCGAACCCTGCGCGCTCTCCTTCTGAAACATAAGCTCGACTCCATCCGTGAAGAACAGGATTTTGTCACCGGGCTCGAGGCGCGTCTCAAACGCCGGGAACTGCCCTCCTGCTGACAGCCCCAGCAGGCCGCCGGTGGACTTCAGCTCGCTGACGACGCCGTCTTTGGCCAGCATGATAGGGTATGGGTGGCCAGCCCGGGCATACCGGAACGTCAACGTGCGGTGGTTGATAAGGGCGTAGCAGGCGGTCACGAACTGATTGTCCGGCAGCGACTGGTCGGCTAGGGCGTTGTTGAGCGTGGCCAGGATTTCCGCAGGGTCCACGATCGTATACCCGTCACCCTCGACCCGTTTCGGCACGATGGCCCGCTTGATGAACATGGTGAGCAGACTGGCGGCCATTCCGTGCCCCACGGCATCCGCGAGATAGACGCCGGTGTGCTCCTCGTCGATCCGAAAGACGTCGAACATGTCCCCCGAGACCCACGACGCGGGTCGATACACGGTTGCGAAACGAATGTTGCCGATCGGCTTGCGAAGGTCGGGCAGGAAGTCTCGTTGCAAGCGGGCGGCGAGCCTCATCTCCTGGTCCACCTCGCGGAAGTGGTTGTTGAGGCGTTTGCTGAGCTGCTCCATGTTATGGAGTTCCTGCTCGAGCCGTCGCAACAGTCCGTGGTAGCGGTCGATCATGGCGAGCCGGCCGCGAAGCTCGGGCAGGGAAATGCCGCGATCGACGACCTCCAACAAGGAGTGCGAATTGCCCCCAGCCGTTGCGTAATCGTCGGACAGCATGACGGCGGCGATCCGCTGGGCATCGATCAGCCTGACGAGGCTGTTGAACTCCGAGTAGGTTTTGTCGCCCGATCGGTCGGCTGGCGGGCAGTGGTCCGGCTGGACCATGATCACCGCGTCAACCGTTCCCGTCCGGGCGGTCTCGATGGCGGAGCGGTAATCGGTCGCGGTCGTGAATTCCCAGCCGGCGTCTTGAAGAAGCTCGGTGGTTCCTTCCGGTAGAGCCTGCTGTGGGGGATTAACGACTAGGACCTGCATGTTCCCACCGGTAACCGGCGTCAAGACAAGCGTGCCACCCACGCCGCAATGGTGCGCACGCTTATCGGAAGGCCTTCACCGATCGGTTCTGGAAGGGCCTCCGTTCGTCCGTGTGGCTATGGAGAAAGTCGACGGCTCAGGGAGAGCGCTTGAGGAGCGAGGAAGGAATATCGAGTCGGTCTCCGGGATCGACGCCGAGCCGATCCCAGACGTTTGCGTTCACCTCGATTGCGTAGCGGACGGGCTGCCCGGATGGATATCGGCCCTGGCGGTCGTCGAGAGGGGCCATCGTATAGGTTGAGACGATTATGCCGTCTGAATCGATGTAGGCGATGTCGAGGGGAATGATGACGTTCTTCATCCAGAAGCTGTGATAGTCCTCGTGGTCGAAGACGAAGATCATCCCCCGCTCGGTTCCGTCGGGCAGCGAAGTCATACGCTCTGCGGTGACGCGCATGAGCCCGTTTAGCTGTTCGGCGAGTTCGTCGGCGATCCAAAGACGGAAGACTTGCCCCGCGATGGTCATGTCGACGGTGCCCAGCTCGTCCAGTTCCTCGACCTGTCCTTGCGGCGCACAGCTCAGACCGTGCATCAGGATCGCGAGGGTCAAGACCATTATGCAGAGCATCGTGGAATTCATCGAGTCGCTTCCTCCGGATCGATCTACTACGGCACGGGGCGCCGACGCGCGCCTACCAGCACGCGGCGACATTTCCAATTCGTGTGTTTCATCCCTCGGGACCGACGCGTTTCCGGTCTTCGTCACGTTCGGCACGCCAGCGGTCCACCACTCGTCTCGTGTGTTTCGCGTCTTTCATGGCGAGCGCGCAAACCCACAAGACCAGTCCCAACATGACGACCCAATAGATTGCGTAGGGCGTCGGCCTCTCCGGGATGTCGACAACGTACACGCCGAGCACGAACATGACCGCCAAGAGAACGCAGATTCCGGCGCCGAGCCGTCGCCACGGTCGATCGCCCACGAGTTCTCGGTAATTGGAGTCATCGGGAACGCCGGGCTTACGGAGGTAGAACCATCCGAACGCCGCGCCGGCAACGAATATCCCGATGGAGATCAGCAGCTTCATGGTTCTTGCCGCCTTATGGCGCGGGTGCTCCACGGTTGCCCGCGGATCCGGGCCGGTCCACTACGACTTCCGTCCGTAGCCCCGAGCGTCAATAACTCGTCACCACCACCAGAGGAGGCCGGGCACTGTTCGTAACGGCGTCTTCATCGTGCCGTTGAACCTTCGCACGAGCTCGTCCAGCGTCCGGGTAAAGGTCAAGTGATCGAACTCGAAGGGGATCATCACTACGTATTTCTGGCCGGCTTGGGCTTTGGGGTTGGGCCCCGGAACGACTCGCCGTTCGCCCGTGTGACCTACAATCATAACTCCGTGGTCATCCAGAAGGCCCGTGATCTCGGCGATCAGCCCAGACGCGTCATCCGTGAGTATGTCGAAACCGTAGAGCTCTTCGCGAAACCCCTCCGGGACGGTGGGTTCCGTCATCGGCTGAAAAACGATGCCGCAACCACTCTCTTTTTTCAGCGCCTCCTTGTCCCGCTCCATCCTCTTTATGTCGTTGGGCTTGGCCGTGATACTCACGAAGACGACGGCTTTCTCGCCGAACTTGTCGGCTATGTCCTTATCGATATTCCCGCCGCGCTCGGCCACGAACTTAGCGCTGAGCTTGAGCAACCCGGGCATATCCGGCCCGATGAGCCAAAGAGCCGCGTGTTGGATTTCCGTATTCTTCTCCGACATCACTCGCTCCTTCCGACAGACCCCAACCACCTCGCCAACGCGTGCAGGATTATACTCCCGGGGAGGCGCTCTCTTCAACCCGACATCGCCTGTAACCGCTCTCTTTCGAGCGTGGCGGTGCCTGAATCGCATGGGGGACGGGGCGGGGCGTCCACCGGACACTTGCCAACTTGGCCGGGTTCGACTACAGACACATGCGGGTGTCTTGGCTGAGAGTCACAATCGCCGAGACGAGTCAAAGGGGCACGACGAGAACAGGGCAATGACGCAGACCACACTCGATGAACGGTATTCCCGCCTTCAGGACATCCTGCGCGATCTGGAGAGCGTAGCCGTGGCGTTCAGCGCCGGCGTGGACTCCACGCTGGTCCTCAAGGTCGCCGTGGACACGCTGGGCGGCGAGAACGCGATCGCCGTAACGGGCAAGAGCGACAGTCTAGCACCTACCGAGCTCGAGGAGTCCCGAGCGCTCGCCGGGGCACTCGGCGCGGAACACGTCGTCATCGAGACCGACGAGTTCGACAATCCCGACTACGTCAGCAATCCGAACAACCGCTGCTATTTCTGTAAGACCTCGCTCTACCGCCGCCTCGACGTGTTCATCGCCGAGCGCGGGTTGAAGGCCGTCGTGAACGGGATCAACGCGGATGACCTCGGAGATTTTCGTCCGGGCATCGAGGCGGCCCGTGAACACGAAGTGCGGTGTCCGGTCGCGGAGGCGGGGCTCACCAAGGCGGACGTGCGCGAGCTGTCGCGACGCCTTGGCCTGCCGACCTTCGACAAGCCGGCGAGTCCCTGCCTCGCCAGCCGCGTGCCCTACGGAGAGTCGATCACGCCGGAGAAGCTCCGCATGATCGCGGCGGGTGAGGAGTTCCTGCACAAGTTGGGCATACGTGAGTGTCGGGTCCGGCATCACGCTAACCTCGCTCGCATCGAGGTGCCGAAGGAGTTCATTCCCCGCCTTTCGGAACCGGAAACAGCCGCCCAAATTGACGAGCACTTCCGATCGCTCGGCTACAACTATATCACCTTGGATCTTCGCGGTTTTCGCAGCGGCAGCTTGAACGAGGTCATTGCGTTCGACAGAGTCCAGCCGACCATCCAGCACGCGGAGCAAGGCTAATCCGATGGCCGACTCCAGGCAGATCGATATCGGTCCGCCGGTTCGTCCCCGTGGATGCCCGACGACTCTTGACCCTTGTCAAACCCGCCGCTCTCTTGCGGAATAACGTCCAGTCGCCGATAAGGTAAACGGGGAGATCGGGTCCCGGGTTTGAGTGACGACACAGGTTCATCGGCAAGGGTGAAAGCCATGGTTGGCGGTCCGCAATCAGCAACTAGGTCCATGGGCGACTCACGATTCATCGAGGCGGCGAAGGAGCGCGTGCTGGTGCTCGACGGGGCGATGGGCACTGCCCTGCACGAGCGTGAGCTGTCGCTCGCCGACTACGACGGCTACGAGAACTGCGCCGATATTCTCACCCTCACCCGCCCGGATGTTGTCCGGGAAATCCACCGCTCGTTTCTTGCCGTCGGCTGCGACGCGGTCCTCACCAACACGTTCGGAGCCAACAAGCTGGTGTTCTCGGAGTTCGGGATCGACGACCGGACGCGAGAGGTCAATCGACTTGCCGCCCAAGTCGCCCGGGAGGTTTGCTCGGAGTTCGAGAAACCAAACCGTCCTCGGTTCGTCATCGGATCGATCGGGCCCGGCACGCGATTGCCCTCGCTGCTTCAGACCAGGTGGGACGAGCTTGTCGACAGTTACGGAGAGCAGGTCCGTGGTCTGCTCGAGGGCGCCGTGGACGCCCTCCTGATCGAGACCTGTCAGGACATCCTCCAGGCAAAGTCCGCGATAGTCGCGGCGACCGACGTGATGAACGAAATGGGGTTGCAGGTCCCGGTTCTCTGCACGTTCACCGTCGAGACCACGGGCACGATGCTGGTCGGTACCGAGACAGCGGCTGCCCTCGTCGCGTTGGAAGCCTACGACCAGGTTGTGGGCGTCGGCCTGAACTGCGCCACCGGCCCCCGAGAAATGGCCGAGCACGTGCGCTACCTGGGCGGTCACAGCGACCGGTTGCTCATCGTGCAGCCAAACGCCGGGTTGCCTCAGGTCGTCGACGGCAAGCCTCGTTACACGCTTACTCCTGCAGAGCTTACCCGGTGGCTGGTCGAGTTCATTGAGGTCGACGGAGTCAGCATAGTCGGTGGTTGCTGCGGAACCACGCCGGAGCACATGGCCGCCGTCGTCGACGCGGTCGGAGTCCGAGCACCGAAGCAACGAAGGGCAAGACCCGTTCCGTCGGTCAGCAGCCTTTATCAAGCCGTATCGATCGTCCAGGACGACTCGGTCCTGGCGATCGGCGAGCGCACCAACGCCAACGGTTCCAAGAAGTTCCGAGAGCTTCTAGCCAAAGGCGACATCGACGGCATGGTGCAAATGGCACGAGAGCAGATCCGCCAGGGCAGCCATCTTCTCGACGTCTGTGTCGCCTACGTCGGCCGTGATGAAACGCGGGACATGACGGGGCTGCTCGAGCGTTTCGTTGCCGACGTTATCGCTCCACTGGTCATCGATAGCACGGACGTACCCGTCATGGAGGCC
>CBDUZY010000139.1:0-6972 GCA_965371825.1 uncultured bacterium | reverse complement strand
ACATGTCGCTGCTGGGCATCCGCGACATCAGCTCGCTCCAGACCCCGCCCGTGGATCGCCGGGCGATCGCCACGCAGGTCCGCCCGTTCGAGGAGTCGCTGATTCGTGACGCCATTCTGCGTGAGATGAACCGCGACGGACAGATCTACTTTATCCACAACTACGTTCAGACGATCGGGGTCATGGCTGAGGCCATCCGGCGAATCGTCCCCGAAGCCCGCGTGGTATACGGGCATGGCCAAATGAAGGACGAGGAGCTGGAGAAGGTCATGCACAAGTTCCACCGGCGGCAGGCGGACGTGCTGGTCGCGACGACCATCATCGAGAGCGGCATCGACATCCCGTCGGTCAACACCATCTTCATCAACCGGGCCGATCGCTTCGGACTGGCGGACCTGCACCAGCTGCGCGGTCGAGTGGGTCGATCGAGCCACCGGGCGTACTGTTATCTCTTGCTCTCTCCCGATCGCCCGCCGACGGGGAAAGCCGCCAAGAGACTCAAGACCGTCGAGGAGTTCAGCGAGCTTGGGGCGGGCTTTCGGATCGCCATGCGCGATCTGGAGATCCGCGGGGCGGGCAACCTGCTCGGGCGCGAGCAGAGCGGTAGCATTGCCGCCGTCGGATACGAGTTGTATTGCCAGCTCGTCGAGCGGACCGTGCGGCGTCTCAAAAACGAGCCCGACCCGACGCCTCGGTCCGTAAGCGTGGACCTTGACGTCGTCGCCCACATCCCGTCACACTATGCCCCGTCGCCGCGTCTTCGGATCGAGATGTATCGGCGGATCGGATCCTGTCGAAACGCAGCCGACCTCGTCCAACTTGAAAAGGACCTGGTCGACGCGTTCGGCCCGATCCCACCGGAGCTGCGGCGACTGCTGGAACTCGCGGAGATCCGCGTGTTTTCCCGGCAGTTCGGTATAGTGTCGATCAGTCTGCGGCCGCCGGACGTGATCTTCGTCGTCGACGACATGTCCTCGGCCGAGGCCCTGTTCGTCGACGCCCCGGGAAGCGTGCGTTTGCCGGACACTCGGACGGTGCATCTGAGACTGCCGCCGTCGTACCTCGAGCCCGCTACGCTCGTCCCCGTCGTTCGGCGGATGTTCGTAAGGGCGGTATCGCAAGTGGAGGCCACCGTATGAGGCGATCCGTGTCAGTTGTAATCACCTTGATCCCGATCGTCATTGTCGGCTGCGATGGACCGGTTCGCTTCGGCCCGCCACTTCCAGCCGGACTCGCACAGGCAGCGGCCGCCCGGCAAACGGACGAGCAAACATCATCGGATTCCGAGGTCCACCGTGCGACATCCGCACCGGAAGAGGGCTTGGTCAGCGATAGCGCTGACCCTTCGCGAATGACTGTCGAACGGGAAACCGTCAGCGCGGATGGCATATGGATGAACCATCGCGAGGAGCTCGCCGCGAAGGCGAAGGCTCTCTCGCCGGCTGAGTTTCGAGCCTACCTGGGCGAGCGTTCCGCCCAACTGATCGCCGACAAGATCGGCGAGATGCTCCTGCATCAGCGGGCTTCACTTCGACTTTCGCCTGCGGTCGAACGGAACCTCGATCAACACGTCGATGGCGAGATCCGAAAGATCGTGACCGAACAGCACGACGGTATCCAGCGGCGCTTCGAGATCCACCTCGAATCCCTGGGTCTGACGATCGCGGATGTTCGGGCGCAGCTTCTCCGCCAGCTCGTCATCAGCGGGTACTTGGAGGCCGAGTTGCGCCCGAAAGTCATCGAACCTACACGGGCCGAGCTGCTGGCCGTGTATGAGCAGAACGTCGAGCGTTGGAGTCGACCGGCCCGGCGGAGCATGTCGCTGATAGACGTACGAGTGAATGACTTCCTACCCGACGGCGTAGACGAACCGACGCGAGAGCAATCGGATGCGGCTCGCGCGGAAGCGCGATCGAAAGCCCGCTCAGCCCGGCTCGAGTTGCAGAGCGGCGCCGGGTTTGCCGACGTCGCCCGCCGGCACTCCCACGGTTTGCACGCCGAAGAGGGGGGCAAGTGGGGTTGGGTCGACCCGGCGAGCGTGCGCGAGCGATTCGTGCCGGCCATCGAGGCTCTTGGGAAGCTGGATGAGGGCGAGGTCAGCGACATAATCGAAATGCCGGACTGCTTCTTCCTGGTTCGTTGTGACGAGCTTGTGCCGGCCGTGGAACCCGACTTCCAGACCGTTCAACCCCAACTCACGGAGCAGTTCTCCAGGAACAGGTACAACCAGTTGGTTTTGGAGTTTGTGGCTGAGCTTCGCCGCGACGCACGAATCGAACCGGCGAACCTCGGGGATTTCCACGCCGCCGTCGCCGCCGCCGCCCTCGAGCAGGCCGTCGTGCAGACCGAGTAGAGGCTTGCCATGCCACCGCGCGCCGTTCTAGACGACCGACTGGAAAGTCGGCCCCACATGGTCAAGCCCGGTCCCACATGGTCAAAGTTGATCCCATATGGTCAGGTGGGGGACTGATGGGGCACAGAGCGATCTCGAGTGCAACCGGGCGTGTTGTCCGTCCCCCACCCTTCGCCTGCAGCGAAGGATGGGGCACCACACACTCTAATCTATTGAAAATACATAACTTACGACCGCACGCCGCTTTTCCCGTCCGCGCTGGTTCGGAGCGCCGTGGTCAGGCATTCGGCATGATTCCTCGGCGGGGACCCTCGGCTGCGACGCCCCGAGATCGGGCCAGCCTCGCAATATAGGATGTATTAAACCGCCGCGGACCGCGCGCCGATGGGTATAAGGAACCGATAAGTCGGTCCGCGTGGGCCCGGTGGGCTCGCTCGGCCCGGCGGCTGAATGGGCACAGGTCGCCCGCGTGGCCAAAGGAAAAGGACGTTACCCCACGGAGGTCGCGGCACGCCGGGCCCCGTTTTGGAGCACGACAATGGCAAAACGAAGTCTGCGAACGCGTGTGCTGCGGTCGGCGATGACCCTGGCGATCGGCGGGTCGGCCTTTCAGTTGAGTGGTTGCGACCCAGCGGTACGGTCAACGCTGCTCGACGGGCTGGAGGCGACGAGCACGGCGCTGACAAACGCCCTGATCTCCGCGTTCTTCCAGAGCCTCGACGACAGCGACGAGGGGTCCAGCATCACCACGACGTAGATGCGTCGGTTCAGCGCGGAGTGTCAGCCGCCTTTCCTGGCGGCGTCCAGCCAGTTGCGCAGGTTCGTCGCCAGAATCTCGGGCTTCTTCCGGGCGAGGATGTGCTCCTTCAGGCGGGGTGGGACCTTCAGCGCTTCCATGGCCTTCGCCGCTCGCGACCAGAGCCTCTTGCGGGCCTTCTCGGAATCAGCCAAGTATAGCTCCGTGACCATCTCGCCCAACCGGTCCAGCATGATCTGGTCGCGGTTGTCGTAATACCGCTCGATGATCTTCTTTTGATGAGGCGTGTAATCAGGCACGTGCGTCAAATCCGGCAGCAGCCGCGAACGTCGAAACAGGACCTACGGAATCCGCAACCGCACGAATCGTCGTTTGCCGCGTTGGAGGATGTCACCTGCGCCGATCTGGATCGGTGTGTTGGCGTCCTCGATAACGTGGCCGTTCAGGCGGACACCGCGCTCGGTTATCAGTCGGCGGGCGGCGCCGCGCGACTGTTCATCGAAACAGTGCTTGACAAGAGCAATCGGATCGACCTTTCCGTCCTTAACCATTTCGCCGGATAGTGTGACTTCGGGCACGTCATCCGGCAGGCCGCTTTGACCGCCGCCGTGGACGCGCCGAAACTCGTCGGCGGCTGCTTGCGCGTCGGCGGGTGAGTGGTACTCACTGATGATCACCTTGGCGAGTTCTTCCTTGCTGTTTCGCGGGTTACCCTTTGCGGGGTCGACCAGCTCCGCGATTCGATTCTCCGGGACATCGGTCAAGAGTTCGAAGTAACTTCGCATCAGCTCGTCGGGGATGCGCATGATCTTGCCGAACATCTCCGAAGGTGGATCGGTAACGGCAATGTAGTTGCCAAGCGACTTGCTCATCTTCAAAGTGCCGTCGGTACCGACGAGCAGCGGCAAGGTCATCACGATCTGCGGGGGCTGTCCGGCGTTTCGCTGCAAGTCCCGGCCACATAGGTTGTTGAAGGTTTGATCGGTCCCCCCCAGCTCGACGTCCGACTCGATGGCTACGCTGTCGCGCGCCTGCATCAGCGGGTAGAGCAGTTCGTGCAGGAAGATCTCCTTACCCTGAGTTCGTCTGGTGGCGAACGTGTCGCGCTCGAGCATTCGAGCAACCGTCATCTGGCTCATCAGTCTTAGAATATCCGCTAGCTTTAGGGGGGCGAGCCATTCGCCGTTGCGGCGAACCTCGAGCTTGTCCTCTGACAAATCGAGCACTTTCCCGGCCTGCCGGAGGTACGTGGCCGCGTTCGTATCGACCTCATCCTCCGTCAGGACCGGACGCGTCTTCGACTTGCCGGAAGGGTCGCCGATCCGTGCGGTGTAATCGCCGATGATCAGAACGGCGATGTGCCCGAGGTCCTGGAATTGGCGTAGCTTTCGCAATACGACCGTGTGGCCGAGGGTCAGATCGGGCGCGGTCGGATCCATGCCCAACTTCACGCGCAAACGTTTACCGGCGGCGAGGCGCTGCTCCAGCTCCTGGGCAGTGTAGACATGCTCACAACCCCGCAACAAGGTCGTCATCTGCTCGTCGAGATTCGACTTATCCATTGGAGTCTTCGAGCCGTCTAACGGTTTCCATCGCCCCTAAAGCAGATCCGCTCAATTCCCGTGGCCAGTCCCGTGGTCGTCTCGACCGTTGCAATTACACCGCCGAGACGCGGGTCATCCTTGGCGACGTCGAACGGGGCCGGCACGCCGCTGATCATCGCCCCGACAACGCGCTGCTTGTCCCGACCCAAGACTGAATCATAAGGTCCGGTCATGCCGACGTCGGTAATGTACGCGGTGCCCTTTGGAAGTACACGCTCATCCGCGGTCGGTACATGCGTGTGTGTTCCGAAGACAACGCTCACCCGCCCGTCGAGGTGCCAGCCCATGGCAATCTTTTCACTGGTCGCCTCCGCATGAACGTCGACGACGATAATCTTCACGTCGCTTGGCAAAGCGGCCAGGACTCGATCGACGGCTGCGAACGGACAGTTCGACATCGTCTTCATGTACATTCGACCGAGCAGCGACACGACGGCAACGGCGTGCCCCGAGGCCGTGTAATGGACGGCCCACTCCCGTCCGGGCGCGCTACTGGGGAGATTCGCGGGCCTCACGCAACGGTCGGTACTCTCCATCACGGGAATGATATCCCGCCGGCGATAGATGTGGTCCCCCAGCGTGATCAGGTTCGTGCCTCCACTGATCAGCTTCTCGTAGGCCGCAGCCGAAAGACCGGCGCCGTCGGTGGCATTCTCCGCATTGACGATCACGCAGTCGATCGATCGCTGGGGTACGACAACCTGGAGTGCCTCGAGTAATATGCGCCGCCCCGGCCTGCCTACGACATCGCCAACACAGAGTATGCGAAGTTGCATGTGACACCCACACCGTAATGGACGATCACTATCGGGCGAGCGCGACGGCGCGCACCTCGCGCAGTACGGTCACGCGGATTTCGCCCGGGTAGGTCATCTGCTCTTCGATCTGCTTGGCCACGTCTCGAGCGATCAGAGCGGCGACGGCATCGTCCACCTTTTTCGCGTCTACGATAACTCGGATTTCTCGACCGGCCTGAATCGCGAACGCCTCCCGCACGCCATGGTGGACTTTGGCGATCTCCTCGAGCTGTTGCAGGCGCTGGATGTAACGCTCCAACGATTCTCGGCGACCTCCGGGTCGCGAGGCGCTGATCGCATCGGCGGCGCTTACGATGGGCGTGTACGGGCTGGTGGCCGGGATGTCACCATGATGGCCCTCGATCGCGTTGAGGACTTCCGGTCGCTCGTTGAATCGCTTGCAGAAGTCGGCCCCGATTTTCTGGTGGCTTCCCTCGACCTCATGGTCGATGGCTTTGCCGATATCGTGCAGGAGACCGCATCGTCGAGCGAGCCGACCATCCAATCCCAACTCGTCCGCGATCGCCTGACAGAGGAATCCGACCTCCAGACTGTGGCGGAGAACGTTCTGGCCGTAGCTGGTTCTGAACTTGAGGCGACCGAGCAGATCGAGCTGTTTGCGGTGCAGGCCTCCGATGCTCGCTTCGACCGCGGCTTTCTTGCCGGTCTCCAAGACTTCGGCGGCTATCTCTTTTTGCACCTGCTCCACGAGTTCTTCGATCCGACCGGGATGAATGCGTCCGTCGGAGATCAGACGTTCGAGGGAGCGGCGGGCGATCTCGCGCCTCACCGGGTCGAAGGCGCTGACCAGCACGACGCCCGGGGTGTCGTCAACGATGACATCAACACCCGTGGACTTCTCGAACGCACGGATGTTGCGTCCTTCGCGACCGATCACCCGTCCCTTCATCTCGTCTGAGGGGATGTCGACGGTGGACACTGTGCTTTCGCAAGTGTGCTCACCGGCGTAGCGTTGGATAGCGGTAAGCGTGATATCGCGTGCCCGATGGACCGCCTCCTCTTTGGCGGTGGTGATAGCCTTCTCGATGAGGACCGCCGCCTCGTGCTCCACCTCGTGACCCACTTCGTGAAGTACTATCTTCTTTGCTTCGTCGGACGAGATTCCCGCGGCTCTGAGGAGTTGCTCTCGACGCTCGCCCAGCAGTGACTCGGCTTCTTCCTCCTTCCGGGCGACCGTCTCGGAACGGCCGGCGAGCTTCTTGCCCTCCTGCTCCAGCGTCCTCTCTTTGGTGACCAGCGTGTCCAGCTTCGCCTCGAGGTTGTCTTCGCGCTTGGCGAGACGTTTCTCAGTTTCCTTGAGCTCGGCCCGCATCTGATCCGCTTCCGCGCGGAGCTTCTCCTTCCCGTCGAGCAACTCCGCCTTCGCGTCCACCTCGGCTTTCTTCTGTATAACCTCGGCTTCAGCCTTCACCTTCAGTAGCAGCTGCTCGGCCTCGTTGC
>CBDUZY010000138.1:0-7015 GCA_965371825.1 uncultured bacterium | reverse complement strand
TCGAGCGGTTTTGTCTTGGTCTTACCGGCTTGACAGCACCAACCACAACGTGTGTTTCCCCGGGTCCGGTTGAGTGGCGACGTCGCCTGGTGACGTCGACGCGCCAACGGCCCCTGGGCGCCTCGGTGGTGAACCTGGACGGCCGGCTGGAGGTGGAGAACTCCCGACCCATGCGCGTTGCCCTGCTCTCCTGGGAGTCGAAGCATTCGATCGCCGTCGGCGGACTCGCCGAACACGTGACGGAACTCGCCGCCGCCCTGCAGCAGCGCGGTCACGACGTCCACCTGTTCACTCGTTTGGGTCCGCAGCAGAGCGGTTACGAAGACGTCGGCGGCGTCCACTACCACCGCTGCCCATATAAGCCGGATGCCGATTTCATGATCGACAACAAGCGGATGTGTGACGCGTTCGCGTGGCATCTGGCCGAGACCGAGTCCTTCATCGGGTCCCCCTTCGACGTGGTACACGGACACGACTGGCTCGCCGTCCGGGCCATCGCCCAGATCAAGGAAAGGCACGAGCGTCCGGTTGTGCTGACCATCCACTCGACAGAGTACGGGCGGTGCGGGAACCAGCTCCACGAGGGGCAATCGCGGCGGATCCGCGAGGTGGAATGGGAAGGAACCTACCTGGCCGAACGAGTGATTTGCGTCTCTCGGGCCCTTCGAGACGAGGTCCGCCGGTTGTACAGCGTTCCAGCGGACAAGATGCACGTGGTCTACAACGGGGTCGACGTGAAGAGGTTTGACAAGCGCGTCAACACGCGCACCAGCCGGCGGAGTCACGACATCGCTGCCGACGATCCGTTCGTGCTGTTTGCCGGGCGCATGACCTGGCAGAAGGGACCGGACTTGCTCGTCGACGCCCTTCCCGGTGTTCTGGCACGTCACCCTCGTGCGAAATTCGTTTTCGCGGGGGAAGGTGACATGCGAGGCGACCTCGAGCGACGGGCAACCGCACTGGGCGTCGCCCCGGCGACGCGTTTTGTCGGCTATCGTGCGGGTAGCGAGCTGATCGGACTCTTCAAGAGCGCCGACTTGGTGTGCGTGCCCAGTCGCAACGAGCCCTTCGGTATCGTCATACTCGAGGCGTGGAGCGCGCGGAAGCCGGTCGTGACAACGCGAAACGGCGGTCCCGGCGAGTTCGTCTGCCACGATGCCACCGGGTTTACCGTCTCCGACGAACCCGAGTCGATCGGACACGGGCTCGAGACGGTCCTGGCTGATAAGCCGAACGGGCGTCGCATGGGGCGGAACGGCCGCAAGGAGGCCGAGGCGAGGTTCACCTGGGGGATCGTGGCTGCGGAAACCGAAAACGTGTACCAGTCCTTGCTCGATAGTCGGGCCAAACGAGGGTAACGCACACTCCGAGGCGCCGAACCGGTCGGCAAAACGGAGCCGTTTACGCGAAAGGCACCGAGGTCATGACCAAGAGAGCGGAAGCCGGCGTGAAAACCAAGAAGGCCGGCGCCAAGAGCACGAATGGCAGATCGAAGCCCGCCACGACTTCCGGGAGGACTACCGGGTCGACAACCGCGAAGAACAGTCGAAGGGCGGCGACGGCCGGGGCGACGAAGTCGAAGGGCGCCAAGAACACCGCCAACCACCTGTCACCCCAAGCGGCCACCTATAAACAGCCCACTAAGACCTCGGGCGCGACAACAGTCGTCGCGAGCGTGTCCGGACCGACGGCGGAGGAGATCCGCTGTCGCGCATACGAGATTCACCTTGGCCGGGGCGGCAGCGGCGGTGACCCACTGGCCGACTGGCTTCAGGCCGAGCGCGAACTCGGCGCTTTTCCCCGCATTTAGAGACGCAGCCTCAGTGTGCACGTCTGATTCGCGCCGCACCCTACCCTACCCAACGGAAGATGGCGGTCCGGTCACCGGATGCCTCTGTTCCCCGGACAGATACACCGCGGGTTTCGAGGTGTTTACACTTCACCCCGTCCGTGTTGTATAGAAGTTTTGAGATGTGCGGGATCGGGCCGTATGAGTGCCCGCCGTCCTTTCCTATAGCAGTTCCGTGGTCGGCTTCCAGAGCTCTCCTTGCCACATCGCTGAGGCGAAACCAGAGCGAATACGACATCCACCAGCGGTCATCGTATTCCCGCAGGATCGTAAGCAATTCCTCTCGAATCTCGTCCGATTCCATGCGTAGGGCTCCGAGAAGATGTAAGCGAACATCGGTCGGAAAAGGCGATCCGCCTCTACCTCTTTCGCTTCAAGCTACGGACTTCAATCTTCCTTCTCAGGCAGTACAGAATCTCGCTTCATTCATCGAGAAAAGAGCAAAACGGCGAAGTTTGCATCTCAACAAAATCGATCTCTGCCTCAACACATTCTTCTCTAGCTGTTCCCGTCCTAGCCTGAGAAGCACATCTCAGGTCAAGTAAATCAAGAAGATCCGTACAGGAAAGACGAAGATCCTGTGGGGTATCGGAACAATCATACGAGCGGCTAGTCACTTCACAATATCTAGCTTCAAGGCTGTCTAAACCTGTCGTTGGTGTCTGTGTCGTAGTCGGTTGTGTCCCACAGCCGGCACCCGCGATCGTCATTAACGCAGTTGCGAATTGCCGTGTCATCGCAGAGTCCTCGCGGAATCCAACCGCCCCCTCGCCTCGGTCTTTCCAACAGACGTGCGATAGTCATCGTCCTAAGCCGAGCCCCCTATAAGTAAGGATGGGGTCTGCGAATCGAATCGCCTGGCATAGCAGGATCGTGGGCCGTCGGGGCAAGGATTATCGGGTGGTCACCGGGCGATCACACGCCCTCGACCAGCGTTACGATCGCCCGACGGATGTGCTCGGGAAGGTGCCGCCAGACGGAGAGAACCACGGCCAAGTCAGGCGGGGGCGCCTGCGAAAACGCCGAGTTCTCCGCCGAGTCGGTCGAGCCATTCTCGTAATCCTCGTCACTAAAGGAGTTATGAGCGTCCGACATCAGGTTCTCATCCTGGTGCCAGGCTCTTCGCTTCTTCGTCCGCGGCCAGGAAGCGATCCGCGTATCGTGGATCAACCTGCTGGCAGACGCGCGTGGCGAGCTCACCGATTCTCTCGTAGTGGGGATCACCGTCGCTTCGGGTGAGGAACTCACCGGTAAGGATGACCAGTCGAAGAAGATAGCGCAGCACCAAACCCTCGTTCTTTACGAGATCATGGGCTCGCAGAAACTTATCGTAGTCGCAGTCGAGGTCGAAAATGCCGCCCGCCACCCACTTGGGTTGCACGGGGACGAACTCGGGCGTGGCGAGCTTGCTGTCGAACAGAATCAACAACTGCTCGGACAGCGAGAGAGGCCTCGGAACCTTCTCCTCCTCCCAGTAGTCTTCCCCCTCATCCTCGTCCCTGGGCCTCACAACCCCACCCTCCTCGCCGGCGAGGACGGCGCCCATCTTGAGCAGCGTGGGCTGAAGGAACTCGGTCTGGAGTGGGCCCGGCACCACGTCGGGCAGCCGCAGTTGCCGTTCGATGGCCGGCGGAACGGGCAGGACGGATTCGAGAGCCTGGAGCTTCTCCTCAAAGCTTCCCCTGACGAGCCGCTGCACCAGAAACGATCCGTACAGCGGATCGACACTCCGAAACGTCAGCAGCTCGGGGATGCTTTCGCTCAGCGTCACGTGCTCTCCGTCTTCAGCGAGCGTCAGCAGCCCGAAGGCGGCCAGGTTCCGGATCATGTGGTCAAGCTGGCTTTGGAACTTCTCCACGCGCTCCGGCGAGTTGAACCGCTTGGCGAGAAACTCCCGAACGTCGTGCAGAGTTCCCGTCTCGGTCAGCAGGTAGATGAGCACATTGTACGGAATCATGGATCGGCTGAAGAGCTTGGCCGGACCGGCCTGGATCAGCATCTTGAACTGCCCCTCGGTCCAGTACTGCTCGGTCTTGCGACGGCTGGGCTTCTTACGCTCGAGCGTCTTCCTGGCCCGCATGATTCCGGGATCCTTGGTGTTCGGGTCTATTTGCTCGTACTTCTTTCTCCACTTGGCGATCTTGGCGTCGTCCTCGTGGGCGAGGACAAAGACGTAGCCGCTCGTGTCGAACTGAGGTCTGCCCGCCCGCCCGAACATCTGATGCGCCGAGGAGGAGGCCACGAGCTTCTTCTCCCTGGGCTTGCCGTGCAGCAGCGTACTCAACACCACCGAGCGGGCCGGCAAGTTGATCCCGGCGGCGAGAGTCTCGGTACAGACCACGAACGGAATCAGCTTCTCGAGAAACAGCCTCTCGACCACCTCCTTGTACTTGGGCAGTATGCCGGCGTGGTGGACGCCCACACCGCGAATCAGCAACTGCTTGAGTTTGGGGCCGGCGCCCTTCGTGAGATCGTAGAGTTCGAGCAGTGTCTCGATGCGAGCCCGTGTCGCCTGGTCGATAAGCTTGACGCCTTTTAGGCGCTCAGCCACTTGCCAGCACTCGTCCCGATTGAAGCAGAATACAAGAGCCGGCGAGCGATTCGTCGCATCGTCGTCCGTGACCATCAATGGAAGATGCTCGGTAAGGAGCTTATCGCCCACCCAGACGAACTCGAGCGGCACGCGGCGCTCGTCCGACTGGATGACGGCCAACCGGCGCCCGTGGTTTGTGTGAGCCCAATGGGCGAACTCGCGGGCGTTGCCGACCGTCGCGGACAGCAGCATCAGGCGGATGTGCGCGGGTAGCAGGACAAGCGAAAGCTCCCAAACGACGCCTCGTTCCCAGTCGTTGAAGTAATGGAACTCGTCCATCACGGCAGCGCTGACGTGCTCCAACTGCTCTCGATCCGCTATCAGATGGTTGAGCAGAATCTCGGCGACCACGACGCGGACCACGGCGTCGGGATTCTCGCGCCGGTTGCCGGTAATCAGACCGACCTCTTCGCGGGCGAAGCCCCACCTCTCGGCCTTGTCCTGGAACTCGCGGAACTTCTGGTCGGTCAGGGCGATGAGGGGTGTTGTATAGTAGAGCGGACGCTGCGTGTGCAGTGCCTCGAAGATCGCGGCCTCTGCGATCAGCGTCTTGCCCATCCCCGTCGGGGCGGAGACGAGCACACCGCCCTCGGCCTCGAACCAGGCCAGCAGGGCCTCCTCCTGGAACGGATACAGCTCATACTCGACCGAGTCGAGAAAACGATCGCAGACTTCAGCACGGTCCATGACCGCCACTTTAGCGGACGATGGCCGTGATGTCCCGCGCCTTGCGTGTGCCTCTCGACGCACCGTTCGCGGCTTACAATCGCTCGTCGAACCACGTATAATACTAAGAGGCGACCTTGAGAGGGGGATCGCCGGTACGTGCGTTCGGCTCGGAGGAGTGATGCCCCACAGAGGCTCGACTACCGTCGCTCGAGGGATGCTGTCCATCGTGTGCTGTGTCGCATGCCTCGCGCCGACTGCGTCCGCGGAGCAGCGCGATGTGGAACGTTGGCAGCTGGTCCGGGTTGAGGTGACGGAAGAACGGCAGCTGGTGATCCTTCGCACGCTGGATGGCATGCGAGACGGTCTCGAGATCTGGACAGACCGGCCGGGCATCGGCCCGGTCGATGTTCGCGTGTCAGCCACACACAAGCAGAAGCTGTTGGAGCACGGGCTGGATCACCGTGTGGTCGTCGCCGACCTCGGGCGTCAGCGAGAGGATCTGTTCTCCGCCGCCGCTGACAGCTTTTTCGACGGCTATCGCACGTATGATGAGCACGTTGCGTTCATGGCGGGTCTAGTCGCGGCATACCCGCAGTTGGCCCAGATTGTGAACCTGGGTTCTTCTGTTGAGGGGCGCGACCTGCTTGCTATTCGCATAACGGGAGGGACGGGGCAAAAGCCGGCGGTCTTCTTTCACGGTGCCCAGCACGGAAACGAGATCACCAATCCGGCGGTCCTGGCGTTCACCGCCGAGCAACTGCTGACACAGTATGGCACCGCGCCGGTGGTTACGTCGCTCGTCGACGACCTGGAGTGGTTTCTGTTGCCGATCACGAACCCCGACGGCTACGTGGCGAACACCCGCCACAACGCCAACGGCTTCGACCTCAACCGGAACTGGGGTGGCCCGGGCAGTACCGCCGATTTCTCCCAGCCGGAAACCGCGGCGCTTCGTGATTTCTTCGCCCTCCATCCAAATATCGTCGCCCATATCGACTTCCATACCTACGGTTACATGATCCTGTGGCCGTGGGGGCACACGGACGAATTCTGCCTGGATCACTTGACATTCGAGCGGCTGGGCAACGGGATGGCCGAGCGGATTCTTGATGTTCGGGGGGTCGACTACTACAAGCGCGGGCCGATGAACACCACGATCTATCCGGTCCGTGGGGGCTCGGTGGATTATGTCTATGGAGAGCTGGCGATCGGCTCATGGGTCTTCGAGGTCGGTGGTTCCTACGCTGTGCCTACCTACCAGATCGTGCCGACAGCGCGGGACCTGGTTCCTGCCATGCTTTACGTGGCCGCTTGGGCAAGCGACTGCGACGACGACGAACTGACAAACGCGGAGGAGTTCGCCGCAGGCGCCGAGGACTGCAACGACAACGGCATTCCCGACCACTGTGAGTCCAACATTGACGACGACATTTACATCGACTCCTGTGATTGGGATACGGATGACGATGGAGTTCCCACGGAATCCGATGAGTGTCCCTTCGGGCCGGTTGACTCGCCCGCGACTTCGCTGGGTGCCCCGATCAGCGACACAAACGGAAACTGCAAAGTCGATCTCGCTGACTACGGGCTCTTCGGTGGTTTTCCCGAGTGTACAATGTCCAGCGGTCCCGGCGTGTACTCCTCATCCCGCACGTGCCGGGCGCTTTTTGACTATGACGGTGACGACGACATCGACCTTGTCGACTTTTCCGGATTCCAGAACGTATTCGGCGGCGACTGAGGACTTGGCCGTCCGCGCGAAGGTCAATCCTCAATCGGGATAGGGGCGTTGGAATCTGACTCGCCCAGCAACTCGAAGAACTTGCCGGTGGCCGAGCATAGTTCAGCCACGTTAGCACCCAAGAGGAAGGTGTGGTCGGAGATCTCCTCTTGCTGGTCGGCCA
>CBDUZY010000137.1:0-7018 GCA_965371825.1 uncultured bacterium | reverse complement strand
TGGCACAAATCAAGGGCCGACCTCTCGATCCGACAGCTCACCGCCAAGGGTGCTTTCGTGTGCACTGTCTCAGATCTCCTTCGCCGACGGCTGGATAGATGCCATCGCTATCCGGGGCGGAACGGATCATCGAACGGACACGGAGGGGGCGATCACGGCTTGTCGGGCAACGGTCGGAACGGTACGAGCCACTCGCGGAATGGACGATCGGCCAACGGCCGCAGCGGCAACGGGAAACCGGGCAACGGCCAATGTGCCGGTCACTCGCACAACGACGAGCCCTACCTGACCGATGGCCCAATGAACGACCCAGGCGCGGATCACCGAGACGACACGGCGGAGGCCTGACACGCGGCGCCGACTTAAGCCGTCCCACCGTGTTCCACTACTATCCCAGGAGTTCCGGGTTGGGTGTCTGGATTCAATCCGTGCGCCGGCAGCCCGTGTCCCGTTCGTCGAAAGCAGCAAATAAGCGGTCAACTGCGGTTGTGACGGCCTCCCGACTCTGCGGGGCGATCGACTTCAGCACGGCCTCGTGAACGTCGGTTATCTCGGACTCGATCTTCTTGATGAGCGTCCGCCCTTTAGGGGCAAGCAGGACCCTACACACCCGGCGATCCTCGGCGTCCGCGATCGACTCGCAAGACCGCCGGTCAGTTCCTCAGGGTGAGGCACCGCTCGATCCGGGCAAGCGTGCGGTCGCGGCCCAGCAGAACCAGCGTCTCGCCGATCGCGGGGCTGATGGTCGTCCCGCTGACCGCCACGCGGATGGGCTGAGCGACGCCTCCCATCTTGGTCTCGTTGTCGTCGCAGGCCTCTTGAACCAGCACCTCCAGCGGGTCCGAGGACCAATCGCTGACCGCGCGGAGCTTCGGGCGCAGGTACTCCAGCATTGCGTAGCCCGCCCCATCTCCCTTGGCAAGCACCTTCTTCACGGCCTTCGGGTCGTAGTTGATGGCGTCGTCGGGCGCGAAAACGAAACCCGCTTTCTTGATGGCGTCCGGAAACGTCCGAAAACCGGCGCAGGCTCGCAGAACATGAGCCAACATCGCGTCGTCCGCCTGGTTTACGACCGATGGCGAACTCAACCCTGAGAACTTAGACACGGCTGTGATGTCAGGGTCGGCTGCGAGGTAGTCCCTGAATGCCGCCAGGAGTCGGTCGGACGATACGAGTCCGGCCCAGTCCGTGTTGAATGACAGCAGCTTCTCACGATCAAAGCGGGCGTTGGTCTTGCCGACGCGCTCCACGCTGAACAGGCTCAGCATCTCGTCGAGATCGAACCGCTCACGATCTTCGCCCGGCGACCAGCCCAACAGCGAAATGAAGTTGAGTACCGCCTCGGGCAAGTAGCCCGCGACACGGAAGTCATGGACGTCTATCTCAGCCCTCACGCCCGCCTGGAGGATTATGGAGTTCACCTGCCACAGCTGCAGTTCGTCGTCGGCACCCTTGAGCCACTTGTCGGCGACTGTGGGGTCACATCCAGCCTGATAGGCAACATCGCTGACTGTCCACTGACCCTTCCGAATGAAATCGTTCGCCGCCGTTCGCGGGACTTTGTGCTTGTCGCGCTTGCTCATCTTGGACCCGTCCATGTTGAAGATGACGGGAAGGTGGGCGAACCGCGGCGTCGCAAAGCCCAGGGCCCGCTGAATCGCCATGTGCTTGGGCGTGTTCATCAGGTGCTCCTGGCCACGGAGCACGTGCGAGATCTTCATCAGCTCGTCGTCAACGACGCACGCGAAGTGATACGTGGGGTATCCGTCGCTCTTTTGGATTACGAAGTCCTCGAGCTGCTCGGCGGCCAGCGTTACCGGACCGAGGATGTCGTCGACAACGGTGATCTCGGTGTCGGGCATCTTGAAGCGGACGACCACCGGCTTCCCCTCGGCCCGGGCGGCGAGGCCCTGCTCGATCGTCGGCAGCGGATCGGGTCGGACATACGTGCGAACGCGCTTCTCAGCCCTGGCTCGTTCCCGCATCGATTGCAGCTCTTCGCGCGATTCCAGTGCGTAGTAGGCGTCACCCGCTTCGAGGAGTTGCTGCAGGTAGCGGTCATAGATACCCAACCGCTCGCTCTGGAAGTACGGCCCGTAGTCGCCGCCCGCCTCCGGCCCCTCGTCCCAGTCGAGCCCCAACCACCGCAAGTCATCGAGAATCTTTTGGACCGAGTCTTCAACGTGGCGCGTTCGATCCGTATCCTCGATCCGAAGGATGAGTTTGCCTCCCGCCTTCCGGGCAACGAGCCAGTTGAACAGGACGGTACGAGCCCCGCCGATGTGAAGGTATCCCGTCGGTGAAGGTGCGAAGCGTACACGAACCGCACTTGCGGTGTTTGTCACGTCAACATCTCCTTAGAGGGTGTCTGATAAGCTCATACTACAGTGCGATCGAGCCAACTTCTATCCAAACGCAATCGGGTCTCAGCAAGGATGAAGAACGAAGGCTGAAGGGTGAAAACCGGAGCGACCACTCTCTTCATCCTTCATCCTTCCACCTTCATCCTCCTGGATGTCGGTGCGAACCGCTACGAGGGGCGGGCATCGTACTCGTTTCTTGTACGGCTGTGTACCGGGCGTGTGGAGGGCTGGAATTGCGGCGCTTAACCGAGCTTCTTGCTGTCGCCGGATTCCGTCTGTGCCGAGTGGCTCCGAGCCGCCATACGCTTGCTCCGAAGGTGTCGCGTCAGGACGAGGAGCGGACCACTGAACCCGTATAGCACCGTAACGACAAGCAGCGTCGGCGCCGGCGATGCGAGAAAGACCGCGAGCACCAAGATGACCACGAGCAACTGCCCAAAGGGTCGCCGTCCGACCAGAGAGGCTCGATTGAGCCGGCGGTAGGGAACGCGGCTCACCATCAAGAGGGCGAGAGTCATGGCGACGACGGGCATGGCGTGTACCAGGGCTGTTCGCGCGGCGACGAAGATCTGCTGTTCCTGAAAGATGATGAGCGCCACCAGGACAGCCGCGGCCCCCGGGATGGGCATTCCTCGGAATGTCTTGTGGTCGAAGCCGACCTCGGCGTGTTCGACGTTGTAGCGTGCCAAGCGGACGGCACCGAAGGCGACATAAACCGCGGCCGACACCCATGTCAGGCGGCCCCAGAAATGATCGCTAAGCGGCGATGGGATGATCGAGTCTCCCGCCAGCTCCTTGGTCATGAACGCTACCATCAAAGTCGCCGGGGCGGCACCGAAAGTGACTACGTCGGCGAGAGAGTCGAGCTGTCCTCCGAAGTTGGTCGTGCTCCGCGTAACTCTGGCGATCAACCCATCGAAGCAATCGAGCACCATCCCAACGAGTATGAGCCCCGCCCCCACGGAAAGAAACGACGGAAGCACCCTCTCCCAAGCCGCATTTTGGAGGGTCTCGAACTGTTCGGGTGCGATCCCCGCCCCGAGATCCCACATGGCCCTTAGACCGAAGTGGATCGCCGCGAAGCCGCACAGCAGGTTTCCGATGGTAAGCAGGGTCGGCAGGAAGGCCAGCGACCGCAGGCGTCGACGCCGGGGCCGAGATTCGTGACCGTCGGGAGTGAGCTTACCTACGACCGGCATGAATGTCTTACTCCGTTCGTTCCGCCGCGACGGGTTCGCAATAGGGCTTACCACGGTCGGCGTAAGCGTCGCCTCCGGCATCGGCCGCGCCCGACGGCGCCACCTGCTGTCGAGCAATGACGGTCAGCCCCGCCTTGACCTTATCGCCCAGTTCGACGGCGATCTGAGTTTGGGCGCCCCGGGGGATGAGCAGCTCGGTGCGCGAGCCGAACTTGATCAGGCCGAAGCGGGCCCCGATCGCCAGATGATCGTCCTGCTTTGCATGACAGATGATCCGCCTGGCAACGAGCCCGGCGACCTGACGCACCTCGACCGGACCCGGCATGCGACCGTCCGGCTCGATGAGCATCGTGTTCGACTCGTTCCGCCGACCGGATTCGCAGTGACGGGCGTCCAGGAACTCACCCGCTCGATACACGACCGACCGCACGCGCCCCGCACACGGCATCCGATTAATGTGAACATTGAACAAGCTGAGGAAAATACCGACGCGGACAGCCGGACCGCCGATCACTTCGCTATTTTCGATATGCGTGATCTCTGTAACCGTACCGTCCGCCGGGGCGCAAAGCTCGCCCGGCTCGTAGGCACGCTGCCGGTTTGGATCACGAAAGAAGGATAGGACCCACAGCCAGACGACAACAAACGGAACGGCGAGCGGCGGGTACAACCACCCGAGACCCAGCGCGCACCCGCCCAGGACCACGGTGGCGAGCACAATCTCGCGGATACCTTCCTTTGCTATCGGCATGAGCGCCCAGCGGTCACAGACACACGGTTGCGGGTGGCAACTCGAACCCACAAGTTATCAACCCTCGCAACCATCATCTACCGGGATGATACCAGAGTCGTGCGACATCAACCATACGCCTCGGCTACCCGTCGCTTCACGCGTCCAACCTCCCACCGTCATCCCGCAACCTTCATCCTTCATCCTTCATCCCTTATCCTTCAACCTTCCGCCGTCGTCCCTCCCTCGCGTACGCCCAGCGCGGTAGGCCAGGCAGGTCATGAGGACCGCAAGAGCACTCTGCAGGACAAGTCCTTCAGAAAGATGAGCCCGAAGCCGCGTCCAGGTCACTAGAATCGTGCCCAATGGTGAACATCCGAAGATCCAACTCAGCCTGATCGCGATGGTGGAATCCCGCAAGGCGAACGCGATCCCGTAATCGATCATCGGGGGCAGGATCCAAGCCGCGGTAAGCAAGATCCCTGCGGCTAGCTTCGGCGACCTGAACCGTCGGTACCCGATGACAAACGCCGCCCGTGCGGTGAGCATCGCGAGCGTGAAGGCGAGCACCGTTTGAAGCCAAAAGGTGGAGATCGTCTTGACGACCAAGCTCGACGCCATCCACGGTCTGACCCTGGCGCATGCGGGCCAAACGGGAGCACAGACCAGGGCGGTCACACCACAGATCAACACAACCGCCCCGACAACGACCAGCCAGCACGGAACGCGGTCTCGCCAACCTCGCATCGACGCCCCACGCGCCGCCAGCATCCGACACTCGACGGCGCCGTTGAGGGGAATCAGCGCGACCAGCAACGAGATGCACAGCGTTGCAGCGAGCTGGATCGTCGGGAGCGCTGCCAGGATAGGCGGCAGGGCGCCGGTGCGCGATCCGTACTCCATCCCGACAACTCCGAACGTTCCGAAGATCAACCACAACAAGAGGAGACCCATCCCGCGAACTGCACCGAGTGTCGGAAGGTCCGGGCGGCGATATTTCACGGCGGCACAGCTGATCCAAAACAGCGTCAAAACGGCATTGGCCACCGCGGCGGCGCCGATCGCCGCCGGTATGGCGATGCCCCGCCCAATGATCAAGTCCATCCCGAGGAACGTGGAGTACGCGCTCAGAAACAACCCGATGCCGGGAATGAGCACAAGCCCGACATTCCCGAGAACGATCGCCCCGATCAGCACGCCGATCGGGCTGATCGGCTTCGCCAGCCGCATGCCGGAGAAGACCACCATCGCCCATAGAGTGAAGGCCCCGCTCAACACCAGCACGTTCCCGCCGACCCATTGCCCGGCGGGAAGATAAGCCGCATAGCACAGAGCTCCGCCGAACGCCACGACGGACGCAAAAACCGCAAGTATCTGCAAGGTGGGACCGAACAAATACCCGAGGGCAACCCCGCTGTTCGACATCGGCGTCAGCCGGTGGGACTCGATCATTTTCGTGTCGTGATCGCGCAACATCGCCCGGTGCACGCCGTTGCACCCCACGAATATCAGCAAGAAAACGTTTAGCCCTCCCAGAAAGTTGAGCGTCATGTTGACGACGTTCACCAGCGCGGTGTTGTTGAGAGACCGGCGAAAACCCAGAAAGCCGACGGTCAATACTCCGATGCACGCCAGGACCACTATCACCATGCGGCTGTGGCTGCCGAGAAGCTGATACTGCACTCGCCACATTGGAAAAGGTAGTTGGAAGCGTTCCGCCATCAGTCCACTTCTCTCACGCCGCTGCGAAGATACGCGTCCTCCAAAGTCGTCTTCACCGCGATGAACGAGGTAACCGGAATGCCACTTTCGACCAAACGCCGGAGAAGATCGGCCGCGTCACGATGCCCGACGCGGTAGTCGAACGTGTAGACGTCTCCATTCGCTTCGACGTCCGACACGCCCTCGACCGCTAAGAGCAGGGCGGTGTGATCGGTCGTCACCTCGAGCACACCGAGCCGGTAGGTCCGCTTCCTTGCGTCACTGTACTGAAGGGCCTCGGTTCGACCCCAGCTCAGAATGCTGCCCTTCTCGATGATGGCCACGTGAGTCGCCACCTCCTCGAGATCGGACAGGATGTGCGATGACACTACCATGGCACACCCCTGCTCGCGCAGCATCGCGAGAACCCTCCGCAGGTGCACCCTCCCGGCGGGGTCGAGACCGGCGAGCGGTTCGTCCAACAGAAGAACGTGAGGCCTGGGGATAAGCGTGCGGGCGAGCATCAACCTCTGCCGCATGCCGCGCGACAGGTGCTTGACCGGGGTGTCGCGTTTCTCGACCAGCCAGAGCTTCTCCAGCCAGAAGTCGATCCTCTCACCGGCTTCACCCCTACCCAAACCGTAGGCGCCGGCGATGAACTCGAGAAACTGTTGGACCGTGAGCTCCTCGTATACCGGCGGCGTGTCCGGAGCGAAGCCGATATGATGACGGACCACCTCGTGTTCGCCGAGAACCGGCTTTCCAAAAACATGGGCCGAACCGCTCGTGGGGGCGTGCAGCCCGGTGAGAACTCTCAACAGCGTCGTTTTGCCCGCCCCGTTGGGCCCCACCAGACCAAGCAGCTCACCACCCGCAAGCTCGAACGACACATCTCGAACGGCCACCAGTGGACCGAACTCGACGCGAATCTGCTTGGCGATCAACAAGGCGTCCATTCAGTCGGGCTTCCGGGTGTGGGTGGTTTCGCACGTCTTTACGAAAGTGGTCCCCCGTTGGCGAGTCGA
>CBDUZY010000136.1:0-7021 GCA_965371825.1 uncultured bacterium | reverse complement strand
TTCGGCCCGCACCGCCATCCGCTGCGCGGTAGCGCAGCCCGAGACTGCTGCAAGAACCAGCGGGACCATCGCCGCGAATTTGGCAAGTCTGCTTGCCCGTCGAAATGTGGAAATCATGGGTCGTCCTCGTCGGATTCGTGAAAGGTTTCAACGTCGATAGCGGTGTTATACCCCACTTTCCGGCCGCTGGCCACTCCCTCTCTTGGCCCGGCGAATCTCGCATTGTGGGATCGATTTCAGGATACCAGGACTGGTTTTCCGAAAAGAAACAGGACCGGGGCGACTTGTGTACACCGAGACCGCGACTATAATACGTGGTTTGTGCGCGACTCCACCCGCTTCTGCGGCTAGACAATGAAGGGCGTTCGGGTCGTCTCGGCCGCAGTGTTTCAGCCGGCTCGTCCGGCGGTGAGCGGTCGCTAAGGTTCTTGTTGCGGGAAGTATATGGCCAAGGGAAATACCATTGAAATCGAGGGCGTGGTCGTCGCTGCGTTGCCCAACGCGATGTTTCGCGTCGAGGTCGACGCCGACGGCGATAAGCACTATGTGCTCGCCCACATCTCCGGAAAAATGCGCAAGTACTACATTCGTATTCTTCCCGGCGATACCGTAACGGTCGAGATGTCACCTTACGATCTTACGCGCGGCCGGATCACATACCGCAGGTAGCGACCCCGACACCCTTCGAGTTGCAGACCCGTTTCCGTTCATTACACGTGGACCCACAACCGATGAGCCCCGGCATGCAACTCCGGCTCCGCGACCGCTTGCTCGATACCTCCGGTGCTCCCCTGGTTATGGGCATCCTGAACGTCACTCCCGATTCCTTTAGCGACGGCGGTGATCACCCAACCGCCCAGGACGCCGAGGCGAGGGCCCGGGCCATGATCCGCGAAGGAGCGGACATCATCGACGTGGGACCGGAGTCGACTCGGCCGGGATCTGCTCCAGTGTCCGCAAAGGAGCAGATACGTCGGGCCGTCCCGGTTATCCGGGCCATCCGCGCCGCCGACGGTCGAATCGCCATTTCGATTGACACGCGCCTGGCATCGGTTGCTGAGGCCGCGCTCTATGCCGGGGCTGACATGGTCAACGACGTCTCCGCTCTTGGAGACGACCCGGGGCTTCTCGACGTTGTGGTCGCCTCGAACGCGGCGGTCGTTCTCATGCACCGACAGGGAATACCGGCCAACATGCAAGACGGTGGCGGACCACGATACGACGATCTACTCGGCGAGATCTGTGCGTTCCTGGCCGAGCGCCGCGACTACGCGATCAGCCGCGGTATCGATGCCTCACGGATCGTCGTCGATCCGGGCATCGGATTCGGGAAACGCGTCGAACACAACTTGACGATCCTGCGACGCCTCGACCGGTTCGTCGCAATCGGTCAACCGGTACTCATCGGGGCGTCGCGGAAGAGCTTCATTGGCAGCGTGCTGGGAATCGAGGAACCGAAGAACCGCGAGGCGGGATCACTCGCTTGCGCCGTCATCGCCGCAATGGCAGGAGCCGCGATCCTGCGCGTACACGAAGTCCGACCCGCCGTTGAGGCTGTTCGTCTGTGCGCCGCCGTCCGGGGCTCCGGCACTTCGCCACCCGCCCCATAGCGTTACTGCCGCGAGGAAACCCAGTCGGCGATCTCCTCGATGCCCTCGTCTCGGATGGTGCTGGCCCTGAAGATCGGCCGACTCTCGCCGACCGCGCTGATGAGCTGGGCGGCGGCGGCGTCCGCCCCGGCTAGATCGCACTTGTTCAGCACGAAGCAGGTCGCGATCTCCATAATCCCCGCCTTGGAGAACTGAACCGAGTCGCCGCTGTCGGGCATTAGCAGGAGGATGGTCTCATCGGCGAGGTCGCGGACACTCACGTCCGCCTGCCCCGCACCCACCGTCTCGACGAGGATATGGTCAAACCCGAAGCCGTTGAGGAGGCCCACAACTTCGCGGCAATGAGGGGCGAGACCGCCCTGAACGTCCCCCGAAGAGAGACTGCGGATGAAGAAGTCGGAGTCCGCCGTGCCGCTCATCATACGAAGTCGATCGCCCAAGAGCGCTCCACCCGTGACCGGGCTACTCGGGTCGATCGCGACGACAGCCACCTTCTTGCCCTTCTCCCGCAGTCGCTTGCCCAGCTTGGCGATGAACGAACTCTTGCCGACGCCGGGCGCCCCGGTGACACCGACGATCCGTGCGTTCCCCGTGGGCGGCGCCCACCCGGAGAGATCCCGCCCTCGCTGGACCTCCGTGATGAGCTTGGCTAGCGATACCGAGTCCCTCTCCTCGTAACCCCTTCGAACGACGTCGATCGGCGGGGACTCGTGCCTTCCCGCGAGTTCGCGCAGCGTGGTGATGATCAACTCCAGGGATGACCCCGGGTTGAATACAGCCGCCACGCCCATCTCGCGCAACTTCGGGTGATCGACCTCGGGCACGATACCGCCCAGGACGACCGGAATGTGCTCGATGCCCAGCTCCTTGCGGAGCCGCAGAATCTCGGGCATCACGGTCAGATGGGCCGCGGAAAGCAGACTCACGCCGACGACGTCTACGTCTTCCTGCAAGGCGGCCGCCATCGTTGCCTCGCACGTCTGCCAGAGACCGGTGTAGATAACCTCGATCCCGGCGTCTCGAAACGATCGTGCCAAGACCTTGACACCACGATCGTGCCCATCCAGGCCGATCTTGGCGAGTAGTATGCGAGGTGCGTACTTATCGGTATCCAACTGTGTACATCCCTTGGTTGCCCGGGCGCCTGTTACCATTCCGGCCCGCCGTCGTAGCGGCCGAAGACGGTCGTCATTGTCTCCATCATCTCGCCGACGGTTGCGTCGGCCTCGGCAGCGTCGATAAGCGCGGGCATCACGTTCACCCCGGCCTTGGCGTCGTCGCGGAGGCGCTGAAGAGCGGCCGCGTGGCGCTTGCCGTCGCGAGCCTTCTTCAACTCCCTCAGCCGAGCGACCTGCTCGTGTTCCGTCTCCTGGCTTATCTGAAGGAGCTCGACGCCGTGCGGGCCTTCCTCGACGAAGTCCGTGACCCCGACGATCTTGAGCTTACCGGCATCCATTTGCCTCTGCTGTTCGAGGGCCGATTCGGCGATCGCCCGACGGAAGTAGCCGCGATCGATCGCCTTGAGCACTCCGCCCATCGCGTCGATCTGATCGAAGACGCCGTACGCCTTGGCCTCGATTTCGTTCGTAAGCTTCTCGATGAAGTAGCTTCCGCCGAGCGGATCGACCGTCTGCGTAACGTTCGATTCACAGGCGATTACCTGCTGGGTCCGCAGGGCGAGCTTCGCCGCGTCCTCGCTGGGCAAGGCCAGCGTCTCGTCCATACTGTTGGTGTGCAGCGACTGCGTCCCGCCCAGCACGGCTGCCAGCGCCTGAAACGCGACGCGAACGACGTTGTTCATCGGCTGCTGCTCGGTGAGCGTCACACCCGCGGTCTGGCAGTGCATTCGCAGCAGCAGACTTCGCTCCTGCTTAGCGCCGAAGCGATCGCGCATAACGTGCGCCCAGATGCGCCGGGCCGCCCGCAGCTTGGCGATCTCCTCGAGAAAGTCGTTGTGGGCGTCGAAGAAGAAGCTCAGCCGCGGGGCAAACTCGTCCACGTCCACACCGCGGGCGATCGACTCCTCGGCATAGGCGATGCCGTCGACCAGCGTGAACGCCAGCTCCTGCGCCGCCGTCGCCCCGGCTTCGCGGATGTGGTACCCGCTTATGCTGACCGTGTTCCACTGCGGCATATGCCGCGTGCAGTACTCGATCGTGTCGATCACCAGCTTGACGCTGGGCTCGGGCGGGAAGACGTACTCGTTCTGAGCGTGAAACTCCTTGAGTATGTCGTTTTGCAGCGTACCGCGCAGCCTGTCCGGGGCGACCCCCTGTTCCTGGGCGACCGCTACGTAAAACGCCAGAAGGATCGCCGCCGGGGCGTTGATCGTCATGCTCGTGCTGACCGCGCCGAGATCGATCCCATCGAACAACCGCCGCATGTCCGCAAGCGACGAGATCGCCACACCACACCGCCCGACCTCGCCCAGTGCCAGTGGGTCGTCACTATCTCGACCCATCAGTGTAGGCAGGTCGAAAGCGGTGCTCAGGCCCGTCTGACCCTTCTCGAGCAGGAACTTGAACCTCTGGTTCGTGTCGTCGGCCGATCCGAACCCGGCGAACTGCCGCATGGTCCACAGTCGGTCACGATACATTGTCCGGTGCGGACCGCGGGTATACGGGAATGACCCCGGTTCGCCCAGGGCGACAGCCGGGTCGAACGAGCCCAGGTCGCCGGAATCGACAAAGGGCTTCGCCTCCGCGGCATTGCCGGATTGGGCCGAAGCGTTTGAAGGCGCCCGTGAACTCACGATACGATCACTCCATCCACCTCGCCGGGCGTTTTTCCACGAAGGCCGCCATGCCCTCTCGAGCGTCTCGACCCCCGAAGCACTCCACGAGCGCCCCGACATCGTCGAAATCGCGCGCCGCCCGCTTCGCCAGTTGCACTCCGAGCGGGCTCGCCCGGTAGAACGACTCGCAGAACGCAAGTGACCTCGCCCGCAAGTCCTCGAGGGAGTTCACGACTTCGTCCACAAGACCCCAAGCAAGGCCGTCTTCTGCTGACATGGGAGCGGCACTCAGAAAGAGCTTCTTAGCCCGAGAGGTACCCACGAGTTTCATCAGCCGGCCGATGCCGCCCCACCCGGGGATCAGACCGAGCGATACCTCCGGGAACCCCAGCTTGGCTGTCTTCACCGCGAGCCGAAAGTCGCAGGCGAGAGCCAACTCCAGACCGCTGCCCAGAGCCGCACCCTGCACGCAGGCAACCGTAATCGACGGCAGCGAGGCTATGTCCGCCATGACCCCATGCCCGAGACTAGCGTACTCACGGACCTGCTCGGACGAGAAGCCGGCCACCTGCTTGATGTCCGCCCCGGCCATGAAGACCTTGCCCTCTCCCTGGAACGTCGTAGTGCGAATGCCCGGTTCAGTTCGAACGCGCGCAACTACGGCCCCGAGCGTATGAAGCAGCTTGGTCGACAGCACGTTCAACCCGTCGTCGGTTTCAAACGTGATGGTGGCCCGCGATCCGTCAACATCCAGGCGAACACTAGTCTTAGTCATAGCTGAAGAAACCATGTTTGGTCTTGCGGCCCGTACGCCCCGCCTTCACGAGCTTACGCAGGAGCGGGCATGGGCGATAGCGGTCCTCTCCCAAGTCGCGGTGTAGTACCTCGAGTATGAAGAGGCACACGTCCAGCCCGATCAAGTCGGCGAGCGCCAGCGGGCCCATCGGATGATTCATGCCCAACTTCATTATCTCGTCGATCGCCTCGGCCTTGGCCACACCGTCCTGGAGACAGAATACCGCCTCATTGATCATAGGCATAAGCACACGATTCGACACGAACCCGGGATGGTCGTTGCATTCGATCGGCGTCTTGCCGACCGACTCAGCCAGGGCTACCGTGCGCTTCACGGTCTCGTCGCTGGTCTGCAACCCGCGCACCACTTCAACAAGCTTCATCAGCGGAACCGGGTTGAAGAAGTGCATCCCGATGAAACGATCCGGGTGATCGGTAACGGCGGCAAGCTCCGTTACGCTTATGCTGCTCGTGTTGCTCGCGAGGATCCCGTCTCCGGCCACGTAGCGCTGGCACTCCTTCAGGATCTCGACCTTGATGTCGGGCTTCTCTGTGGCCGCTTCCACAACCAGGGCGCAGGGTTTGAGTTCGGATAGCGAGCCGACGGTGTGCAACCGCTTTTTGCTCGCCTCCGCGTCTTCGGCACTCAGCTTGCCCTTCTCGACCGCGCGGCCGAGCATCTTGTGGATCTGGCCTACCGCGGAATCCACGGCCGCCGGCGCCACATCATAGAGGAATGCTTCGTACCCCGACTGGGCGAAGACCTGAGCGATACCCCGCCCCATCGTTCCCGCACCGATAACTGCGACATTCTGATTCATCCAGATTCTCCCTTTGGTCAAGGTGTGACGGGCGGTGCGGAACGATCATTCGGTCCTAGGACCTCGAACTCTCGCTGAAGAACCGGCAGTTTCTGCTTGAGGATGTTCCACACCAAACCCGCGTCGAGTTCATGATAGCCATGGACGAGCACGTGTCGAAAGCCGATGATGCGTTCGGACTCGCCGACGTTCGCAACGGCCACCGGGTCCAGCTTCTTAAGTTGCATTATCGCTTCGCCAATGATCTGTAGTTCGCGCTCGATGACCCGCCGAAACGCCCCGGTCGTTAACATACCGGTCCAACGTCTCGTTCGCGGCAAACCGCGCGAGGTATCGGCTTGACTCTACCACGTCAAAAAGAAACTTCTCACGATCCCGAGTCATACACGAGTTCTCGACTCTCATTCACCCGCCGAATGAAATACGGGTTCCTCATCGTGTGAGGTTCAACCAGGTCGATCTTCCGCTCGAAGAGCGCCGCCAAATCCTCCCATAAGCCGAAGTACGCTTCGTAGTGCTCCCCCGGCGTCAGAGCTTCGTACTCGACCAGGAAATCCACGTCGCTGGATTCCGGATCAAACGTCCCATCCGCCGCCGAGCCGAACACCTCCAGTCGACGCACGCGGTGCTTACGGCACAGCAGTTCTAGTCGTTCCTTGTGCACATCGACAATGGAGACCATGACACCGCGAGTCCATTGCGTGAGACTATGAGAGACCCCGGGCGATCACGAGGCGGTGAATCTCGCTCGTACCCTCATATAGCTCGGTGATCTTCGCATCCCTCAAAAGACGCTCCACCGGATAGTCCGCACAGTATCCGTACCCGCCGAAGATCTGCACCGCATGGTTGGCCGCCTTGGAGCAGAGCTCGCTGGCGAACAGTTTCGCCATCGCCGCGTCCTGCCCGTACTTGCGTCCCATGTCCTTGCACCACGACGCCCGGTAGGTCAGAGCCCGGGCCGCCTCGATTCCCACGGCCATGTCCGCGATCTTCATTTGAATCGCCTGAAACTTCCCGATAGGACGCCCGAACTGCACTCGCGTCCGCGCGTACTTGCA
>CBDUZY010000135.1:0-7035 GCA_965371825.1 uncultured bacterium | reverse complement strand
CGATGTCCACCATCTTGGCAGAATGCAGGTTGCCGCCCGGGCTGTCGTCCAGTGTGCGGTCCGGAAGCGTCACTTCGACCCGCGTACCGAACTGGCCGTAGCCGCGGTTAGGCCACCAGATGACGCTGGATGTCGTGACCTTGACAACATCCAGCAGGCGATCGCCGTTCATATCGGCAAGCGAGACGCCGGGATCGGAGAAGTCCAGGGGCTGCGCACCGTCGTACACGGCCTCACCTACGATCGGGCCCGTGTACCGGCCGTCGCCCTGGTCAAACCAGGTGAAAAACGCACCGGCATCGCTTTGGATGACGTCCATCCGCTTGTTGAAGCTCAGGTCGGCGGTCAGCACGGAATCGCCGTTGGCACCGAACGGGGCCGGCGGGGAACTGGTCTCCACGGACATCAACTGCCCGGCCGCCCACCCGGTCTGCCCGGTGTTGGCGAAGTACTCCACGTAGTCCGCGGCCTCGTCGGTAACGACCAGGTCCGCAACCCCGTCCCCCGTCATGTCGGCCAGGTGTACGAGCCCCGATGCAAGCTCGAAGTGGAGTACGCGACCATCCTCGGCTGCCACGTCAATCGGTCCTTCCCAGAGAATGTGGGTGGTGTCCCCCGTGCCCGGGCGCGGACCCCGGTTGAGGTATGCGGTGTGGTTCGTGCCCGTCGACAGCATGTCCGGCAGGCCATCGCGATTCAGATCAGCCAGTTCGACGTTCGGGTCGTCGCAGACCTGCGGCGGTTCGCCGACGGAACCCAAAACGTGCCCGGTCGCCGAGATTGGTACACTGGGGTCGGGCAGGTTGAAGACTTCGTAGCCGAGTGTCGTTGCGGGCAGTGCGGTCGCTCCGTCGGCACCGATGGGGGTGACGGTGGTGAGCAGTGACCGCTCGGCGTCGGCTTCGTATCCGAGTACGTAGCGCCGGATGAGTTGCTCGTCGTACAGCACGTCGACTTGCGCCAAGCGCTTCGTCGTTCGCACCTTGAACCCGCTGCGGTAGTCATCGAACGGATCGGGACGATTCTCGTAGGTCATGCGTACGCCGTACGAGTGGGCCCACGGGCTTGAACCCGGGCCATAGCGGATCTCGCTGAGGTAAATCTGGCCGTCCCCTACCGCGCCGGGCTCGTAGCTGTACTCGATGGTGTTGTCGTTCGTATCGGTCTGGCGCTGGAGGCACCAGGCGAAGATCTTCGTTCCGTCCGGGCTTGCGACCCGGGCCGACGGCGTCAACCCGAATTCGAGCAGCACGCCGCTTTTCATGTGCGCCTGCCAGGATTCCCCAACGCGGGCGTAGCGGATGAACAGGCCTTCTACCTTGGCGAGATAGTAGCCACCTTGCAGGGGGACGAGTTCCTCGCCCTCGATTCCCAGGAATCGGTCTGGGATGTCCTCGCCGTCTGGGGTCTCACCGTAGCGTGGTAGCCCCTCGTCCGTTTGGCGACGGACGCGGTCGGGCCCAAACGACCACCCCATGCCGGCGACGCCAAAGCCCCGGCCGGCGTCGTAGCTCAGCGCGATCGTCGGCGTGAAGCCGGCGATCCCGTCCGGGAGGGCGATCGGCAGCGTGTACTTGGCCATCCCGGTATTCAGCGCCGGTTGAAATGAATCTCCGAGCCCCTCGAGGGAGCCCGGCCCAGACGGCCGTGAGATCGCCTCGGGCGCCACGCCGTTCTTGTCGTCGAGCCCCAATGCCGGCGCACCCAGCAGAGCGGCGAACAACGCACAAGTTGTCCATGCCTGCCGGGTCATGATGGGCACTCCCAAGATCAAGCGGCCAATCGTTGCGCCACTGTCCGCCTAGCGTCTACGCCGGGTCCGCATTTGCACCAGTCCACACAGAAGCAGAATCGGGCTGATCGACCCCACAGCGCCGCACGTTCCCGCACCGCAACTGCTCCCGTTCTCGTCGTTCAGGACGCGGCCGGCGTTTTCATCCGCACTCGATAAGTAGAGGTCGAGCTGTCGGACCTCCCCGCTGGCGGGGATTTCCACATCGCCAGCGCGCACTGGATTGCCGCTGGCGCCGGTGACATAGATTTCAGCCTGCGCACCGGCCATCGGCGTCTCTGCGGATGCCGTTTTGCCGTCCGGCTGAAGGGCTTGGGGAATGTGTAGAATGTACCGATCGCCCGCGGTCGGGTTGTCGCCCATCCGGTACACGGCCACAGGATCCTCGAATCCCGCGACCCGGGCCACAATCGTATAGCTGTCGGTAGCCGTGATGAGTTCTCCGGCAATACGAAGCTCGCCGAAGACGATCGCATCCGGCCGGGGAATATCCGCATGCACACTCGCACACCACAGCAACGCGAAACCCGAGATGAATATCTTTCTGTTCATGGTGTTTCCTTTCCTGGTCGACCCGGCACCGTTTTGGGAACACAAGCCCCGCACAACGGCACCCAGTCGCGCATCGTTGAGTCAATCACCCGGTTGCACGTCGCCACTGTAGCCGTAGCACTCGAACGTCAATTTGATGTCACGGACCCCTGTGCCGTTCTCACCATTGATCAGCAGGTCGATCCCCTGGACCGGATCCTCACCCATAAGTTCCGAGCCCGGAATGATCAGGTACCACTGGCTGTTCCAAATGGACCGCCCGGTGAGCGTGTAGCTAAGATCCACCGTCTCGTCGGTGACCGGACGTGCGGTCAGCGTCGGCGTGCGGTGTCGGTAGACCATCTCGGCCGATCCGCCCACGAGCGTGTCCCACGGCATCCAGTCCGGCTGCTGAAGCTCCGACTCGCTGATCGGGAACGGAACGGGCAGGCCCTGGTCCAACACGTTCCACTCGCGAATCGAACCGTCCGTCGGGACCCGCATGATGTCGGCGCCCGTTGGTACCAGGTACGCGTGCACCTGCCGGTTCAGCGGGGGTGAGGCATACGACTGGGCCAGGCCCACCCGCACGGAGTGGATCTTGATCGCGTACCGGTCGGCCGGCAGGATCTCATCACCATTCGAATCCCAACCGAACAGATTCAGTCCGTGAGACACGGTCGTGCCGAACGGGATGACGATCGCCGGCTCGTTCTCGCGAACCGGCAGCAGCGGCTGGCAGTGAAGCTGGTACACGTCCAGCGCGTTGAGATCCGCAATGACGCTTGAGGTGAGTACACTCCGCCACATGTCGTCGTACGAGACGCTGTTGGGAATGCGGTACAGCTCCCAGCGCAGGTTGAACGTCCGCTGGAAGCGGTCCCTGCTGTTGATGCCCAGTTCCGTACGCAGCACATCGAAGTTTGCGGCCATTTCGGCCAGGTCGCCGGCCAGGCCGTTGCCCACCAGCGGTATGCCGCCATTGACCACGCCCAGGCTCCGTTCGCGAACCAGGGACTGAAGAAAGTGGCGCCCGCTCAGGCTGCTGCCATCCAGCAGGTTGGTCTCGTAGTCGTAAGCCTTGGCCGTCAGGAACGCGTACCGGGCGGCCAGGTCAAACTGGGCGCGGTACTTCTGCACCGCATCGTTGCGGAACACCCTGAACGCCATGTCGCGGTAGCGGTGTTCCGAGATCTCGTCGGCCGTACGGTACCTGAAGGCCGTCCGCTGTTCGAGCAACCGAACACCGCTGCCCACCGCCGCATGGTAACGACCGGTCGTCTGGTGGATGACCTCCTCGAGCGAGTGCAGTTCCAGGTATGCCGCCGCCAGGCTGCGGATCATCTGCTTGAGCGCGACAACCTGCTGGCTTTCCTGATAGGCGGTTTGCAGCCCGGTGATCGTGATCTCCTGGTTCAGCGACACCAGCTCCTTCTCGTTCTGATACGAGATGGCATCGTTCTCGGCCGAATCGGCGATGCCGCCGGTGATCTCGCTGGCGATGACACCGGCCGTCCACATCGCGGACCGCGGTACCGACGTGAAGTCTCCGCCAGACGCCAGACCGGCCAGGAAGACCGTGGGCAGCGCCTCGGCGCCGGCCTCGGCAATCCGGGAGGCGATGCGTGCGGCCGTGCGAGAAGTATCCGCCGTGGACCGGGCATCCGCGATGAGCGTGTTCAACCGTATCTGCTCGTCCCGACCCGCAATCATAGCGGCCAGGACATCGTCGTTGAGGTCGAACAGGTTACGCAGCAGATAGACCTGGTCCTCGATCTGATCGATGGACAGCTCGTAGTTCAGCAGCGCCTGCTCGTACCGGGCGACGCTCTGCAAGAGTCCGGCCCGGACGAATTGGATCTCACCCGGCTCCGGCCGGTTGTCCCAGGTCGCGGGTTTGACGAGCCGCAATCCGTCGGTCGACACGTGGAAGTCCACCGTCCACTCGTGCAGGTCCTCGAGTTCGACGCCGACCTCGCCGAGCACGCTGAAATCGGGATCATGGAACGTGACCGACACCGTGCGTACGCCGGTTGTCGGGTTGAGGCTCATGTTGTCGGCATCCAGCAGCAGCGAATCATCCATGTAGGAGAAGTGGAAGATGTCCGGTCCCTCGTACCCGCTCGGATACGCGCCGCCGTAGCCGATGTCCTCATCATGCGGGCGACCGAAGATTTCGATCAGCCGGCTGGTGTAGTCCAGCTCGCTCTGCTCGACGATGTCTTCAAAGTCGTCCAGGTTGTCCTGCATGGACCGCAGCCGCTGCGTGTTCGCATTGGCATAATCAAACGCCACGCTGGCGTTGCCCAGCGCCGTGACGGCCCGCCGCAGCACCTGGTCGAAGTGAGTCATCCCATCCTCTTCCAGCTCCCTGGGATCAAGACCGAAGGGCACGACATTGGCTGCCAGCCCCAGCGGATTCAGACCTGCGTCGGCCTTGTCCATGATCGCCTGGATCTCGGTGTGGTACGCCGGAATCTCACGCAGCTCCGCCACCGTCGTGCGGTCGATCTTCTGAATACCCTCGTGATCGGTATCCTCCGCCGGCAGCATGGCGTTGGCAACGACCCAGTCCAGGTAGGCACTCTGACCGGCTCGGCGACCCCAGTCCGCCACGCCCCAGGCACGATCAACGTCCGTGTCCGGATAGCCTTGCTGCTGATCCATCGCGTCGGCGGTGTAACGCTGGCGGGAGGTTAGCGAGGTCACGCCTGCACCGACACGTGCCCGGCTTGCGGCAGCCGTGGCGAACTTACGCTCGTACATAAACCCTACCGGAACCGGCTGGCCCGCGACCAGCACGTCTTCCGTCGTGTTCACCCAGTCGAAAACGTCATGTCTCAGCAAGGCGTAGAACTTCTTCGCGGCGGTGAGGTAGTAGCCCCAGGCGTCACCATGACCCTGCGGATACGCCACGACGGCCTCCTCAATGTCGGTCAACTGGTAGTTGTTCGCGTAGGCGACCTGGCCGTTGCCGCTGGTGAAGTTCCACGGCAACCGGTTGTCTACGGTCGCGATGACCGTGCCGTCCGCATCGTGATCCGGCGGTCGAGTCATCGCCCGGCCGCGCAGCAACGCGAGTTCCTCTTCCAGCATCGAAGCAACCTGCTCCTCGAAGCAGAACATCGCGTGCGGATCGTAGCTGCCCGACGGCGAACCCTGGTCGGCGAACACACCGATGGTCGGGTCGAGCGCGTCCGCGTAGGCCTCGTTACCTAGCAACATGTTCAGCTCGGCAATCTTGCCGGTGACCAGCTGGATGGCGGCGATGATCCCGTCCGTGCTGATCCCCTGGTCGATACTGAACGATCGCGCCCGGCGAAGAACGGTCTCGTACAGCTCGATCAGCCCGACGTTGTTGATGTTGTCCGGGCTGCAATTGAGCGGAACCGGGTCCAGGTAGCGTTTGCCGGCCTGGCGGATCATGTCGACATAGGTGGCCGCCTCGTTGACGTGGAAGTCCTCGACACGCTGGTCGAACGGGTTGATGCCGCGAATCACGCGCTTCACCCAGCCTTCGGCCAGCTGGACGTCCGACCAGTCACTGATCTGGCTGCCCTGTCCACTGAGCAACGGTGCCCAGTCATCGTAGACACCATCACCCTCGTTGCAGTCGACGTCTTCCGTACATGGGCATCCGACGTGGTAGCCGCGGTAGCGCACCCGCCAGTAGGTGTCCTGCAAGGTAAACGGCGAAGCGCCTTCAATGAGCACTTCGCGCAGGCCCTTCCCGTCCTCGTACCCGGTCGGTGCGGGGTAATCCTGCCAGAAGGCGTCATCCGGTGCGAAGCTGTCGTAGTCGATCGACCACTGCCACTGGTAGTAAAGCAGCTCAGGCTTGCCGCCCCCGTCACCGGAATGCTGCAAGACCTGCTTCTCACTCAACGGACATTGCGGAACGATATTTTGGATGTAGCCCTTATCAGGCGGGCATTCCACACGCCACACTTCCAGGCTGACCGGCAGGCCGGCGTCGATGCACGCCTGGTCATTCTGGACGTTCATCGTCACCCAGCCCTCCACGGCCTCCCAGTGGGCCAGCGAGACGAACTTGCCATCCGTCGCCTCGAAGGGTACACAGGTGCCGCCCGAGCAATCCGCGCCGGTGCGGCAGGGCTCACCGTCGTTGCTCCCCTCTTCGCAGTAGCCGATATCCTCGCCCAGGCCATAGTCACCGATCTGAACGCGAGAGAGAGCGTACAGGTCGTCGATCGCCGTTCCCCACTCCGTGTCCGTGCTCAGCTCCAGGAGGGTCTCCTGGTCGCGGTCGCTCATTACGCCGCGGAAGACGAGTTCGTTCGTGACGAAGTCGAACCAGATGCGGTCCGGCCACTCGCCGCCGCCGCCAATCTCGCCGTTGGACAAGTGGGGTGGAAGCGGGGCGAAGAAGTCGTCGGTCAGCGGCGTGCCATAAGGCACCGAAACCTCGTAGGTTGGGTCCAGGATCCGCACGCCGACCGTATCGTGCAGCAGTCCAATCGAGCCGCACTCGCCGCTCTTGTCGAACCGCGCGCCGATGTGCCGCATCGGGGCACACGTGGGTTCGTCCGGATAGGTGCACGGGTCCGTGATCACGTTCACGTTGGGGTTCGGGTCGACCAGCGGCCAGTTCGGGTCGTAGGTCACGGGCCAGGGCGTGACCCCATCGCCGCCGATGCCGCCCGGGCCATGGGTCAGCCAGGGCTGACAACCGAAGTCGCCCGGCCAGTTCT
>CBDUZY010000134.1:0-7041 GCA_965371825.1 uncultured bacterium | reverse complement strand
GCGGCTTGCGCGAACAACCTCGGCTCGATCTGCCGCGGGACGAGTCTCTATCAACAGGCCTTTGCGGGGTCTCTTCCGTACGCAGGCAACGTTCGCAATGCCTCGTGGCTGCCCGGTGTCGGTGCAAACAGACCCTACGCGTCCAACAGCCGACATCCGTTCCTGCTCGTCAAGTTGAAGTTCGGGCCTCGACCGGCGGACTTCATCTGCCCCTCATCCCGTGATGCCCAGCCGATGAAGGCGGACGCCCTGGGCACGGCTAAGGATTTCAAGCTGGCCCGAAATGTCGGCTACGATACGCTGAACCTCGGTGGGCCGAGGCCGAACTTGCGACCCCGCGGCGCGATTGTGTACGCCGCCGACAGGAATCCGTTGTTCATCGGTGCCAGGTTCAATGCGACGATCGACCCCGATAAGGCAAACTCACCGCACCACCGCCGCCGCGGTCAGACGGTGCTGACGCTCGACGGCTGTGCGACTTGGACGACGACGCCGATCCACGGCCCCAAGCGCGACAACGTCTGGCTGATTCGCAACATCCGCCGCTACACGGGCATGGAGACGCCCACCCAACGAGACGACGCCTTCCTCGTGCCGGGCTTCCCGGTTACCGATCCCGCTTTCCGCGAGATCCTCCGGCGTTAGCACGAGCCACCGCATGTGGTATCGGGACGCCAAGACCTCCCCATTTGACGGTCCTGAGCCCCATGACACACCGTCTTTGGTGATGATCGTGGCATACAAACGCGTCCCAAGCCCAGGATACTCGCCCGTCTTTTCGAGAATCTGATTTGGCGCCGGGGTATTCGTGGGGTATACTGTAAGCGAATACTTACAGAACCAGCGGTTTGCATCATGGCCAGGCCCGATCAATCGAGAGAGCGACGCGAGGAGCTGCTACCCGTGGTTGCGCGGGCGTTCGCCGAGCTGGGCTATCGCCGGGCGACGACGGCGGAGCTGGCCCGCAGGTGCGAGGTGCGTGAGAACATCCTCTATCGCCTGTGGCGGGACAAGAAGGCGATGTTCATCGCCTCTATCGACTACGTTTACGACCAGGCAGCGGCCGTCTGGCGGCAGGTGCTGAGCGAGGATGATGACGGGACCGGGACGGCGGTGCGACTGCTGGAGCACGAGGCTCGGCACTACGGCGAGTCTGGTTTGCACCGGATCATCTTCGCGGGTTTGAGCGAAGCGGACGACCCCGACATTCGCGAGGCCCTTCGCCGTATGTACGGTAGGTTCCACCGCTTCATCCGCGAGCAGGTCAACGACCATCGTGCGGGCGATGGAAAGAGCCTGACACCGGACGCTACGTTGTCCGCCTGGGCCATCATTGGCCTGGGCAACGTCGCGAACATCAGCCGCGAGCTGGGCTTGCTGACGGATCGAGGGCGCAAGCGCCTCATCGGCGACGGCGGCCGGGTGTTTCTTGACGGTCGAAAGGCGTGAAGGTCTTCTATTTGGGAGTGATGTAAGCAAACACTTACAGAATCAACCCTTCTTCGAGAGGAGAACGTTATGGCAACTCAGTTTAGTATCGGAAGGCTGTTTTGGGGCTCCCTGGCGGCAGCACTGACCATATCGCTGATCGCGGTGGTACCGGTGCTGCTTATGCTGAGGATCCGGTGCATGTGAGGTGTTGCGAATTCTGTTTAGCGATAATGTAAGTGGTCACTTACGTTTAAGACATACTCTGAAAGGAGAAGCTATGAGAGGTAATGGTTTCGCTCGGATGCCGTTGGCGGCATTGGTCGTTGGGTTGGTTGTGTATACGTTCGCATCGGGCTGTCGAGCGGCCGGTCCGAACAAAACCGTGCCGCCCGAACAGCAGCAGCGGCTCGAAACGTTGCAGGAGAAGGGCGCCGCGGCATCGCTGACCATCTTGCCACCGGTCCTGTGGGTCACGGACAGACCCAAGGTCGTCGGCGACATCGGCGCGGACATTGCGAAGGTAGTCGGCTTGATGCTGGAACAGGCGGGCATGGACAACCTCGAAGTCTCGGATACCGCATTCCTGCTCCCCGCGGAGGAAGATTTCGACAGCGCGGCCGATGCCCTCGGTGCGTTCGTGCGCGAAAGCCCGCTCGAGACCGACTACGCTTTGTATGCCGAGTTCGTCGGCCGCACCGGACCGCCACGGATCGACGAGGTTCGCGCGGTTATCGTTGACAAGAGCGGTGGCTGTGTGTGGGTCGATCGGCAGGGGCCCAGAGATCTCGATTTCAAGCGCATCAAGCCGGACTGCCCGATGGAGTGTTGTATTCTTCTGGCGAAGCGTGTGCGCGGGCTGCTTGGTCTGCCCGAGACCGCGAAGCGGGACACCGGCGAGGGCAAGTTCGCCCGGATGTTCGCCAAGAACTCGCCGGCACCTGATAAGGCGGAGTTTGCCGCTATGGAGCGGCGTCAGGCGGTGATGAAGAACGCGGGCTCAACTGCCAAGGTGGCGGTCTATCCCGTTCGGCTGTCAGACGATGAGGTCAGCACGGAGAGCGCGGCTCACCTGGCGACGCTGCTCGACGAGAAGAAGCTGTTTGAGGCCGAAGCCGTAGAGTCTCCTCTACGCGTAAAGATCAAACCGGCGCGCAACGAGCAGAAGCTCCTCTGGGATTTGGCTCGCGCGTTTCAAGACCATGTGAAGAGCAACCCACCGGAGGCGGATTACACGCTTCTGACGGATTACATTATGCATCCGCGAAGCGGGCGGGCGTGGGCGGTCCATTTCGTCGTATGTGATCGAGACGGCGAGTGGGTAATCGTCGATTTCCAAAACGACCATCACGAGGATTTCCAGAGTATCGACCCGAAGACGCACGAAGACTGCGGCCTGCTGGTCGCAAGACGACTTGAGGGATACTTGCGATAAGATGTGCTTTGCCTGATGAGTCTCGTGGGCGCGAAGCTCACCCAACCGACAAGGAGCACCATTATGACATGGTCAACTTCGACGAGGATAACAGGGGCGGCAGGCATGTTGGCTGCACTGGTACTGACGGGTGGGTGTGCGATTCCCGCGGCTGACCCGCAGGCCGAACAGCTTCTTCTCGATAGGCTCGGGAACGCTTCCTTTACCGTGTTCCCCGCATTCGTTCGTGCTGAGGAGGTTTCGTACGACGACGGCGCAGCGGCTGCAATCAGCGAGTTCCTGTCGAACGACGGGCTCGGCACCGTGGTCGTCTCCGCTGAACATGTGCCCGTAACGGGACCCTGGCACAGTAACCAGGCCAAGATGCTCCGCGAAAGCGCCGCGGAGTTTGCGGCCTACCTTCGCGAGAACCGCGTCGAGACCGAATACGCGGTCTTGCCCGAGTATCTGTTCCTCGGCGGCGGAGGGGTCGGCGGCATCCACTGCTACATAGTCGACGGCGAGTACCGCCTGGCGTTTGTCGTGCTGCTCAACTCGCACTGGGGTGTCTTCGCCGCGGCGGATCCTGAGACGATCGACGACTGCACGGCCGTCTTGATCGAGGTCCTGCGTGACGAACTCGTGCCGAAGCAAGCCGCGGATTAGACCGCGTGGAGTCGTGGAGCGCCGGATGCCATGTGCCACGCTTGCGTAGCCATGCTGATCGCTCGACCACCCAACCGTGACTTCTGTGCGTTCTGTGTCCTCTGTGGATCAGAATTCATCCACAGAGAGCACGAAGGACACAAAAAGTAGGGCTGGCAATGCCCGCCGCAGGTCCGAGCCCGCGGGGTCCAGCCCGCACGGGGCGATGGAACCAAGCCTTCAGCATGGAGTCTGAGGTGACACCGGGCTAGCGCCCGGGTAGACTCCCCATGTCAGTTAGGCGGTTCGGTTGGCGCGGTCTTCATGCGGATCAAACTTCACAACCTGATTTTCATCAGCATGGTCGTGGGCCTGGTCGTGGGGCTTGGGCTTTGGAGGCTCTCCGACTGGCGGGACGGCGCCTACCTGGGCTTCTACACGCGAACGCTGTGGTGGCTCGATCTTGTCGGCACGACGATGTTCATGGGGGCGTTGAAGATGATCATCGCCCCGCTGATCCTGGCGAGCATCGTGGCCGGCGTCACCAGCCTTCCCAACATCAGGGAGCTCGGATCGATCGGGTGGAAAACACTCGCGTATTACATCTGCACGACGACGATCGCGGTGGTGATCGGCTTGGTCTTCGTGCTGACGATCCAACCGGGGAAGAAGGGGGCGAGCGCCGACCTCCGCGATGGCCGGCGGGAACAGCTCGAGCAGCGACGACAGGAATACACCGAAAGCACGAGTCAGTCGGCGTTGCGGTCTGACGGCACTCCAAGCGCCGAGTACCTGGCGTGGATAGCGGTGCGTGACGGGGCGGAGCAGGCAGCCGGTAGCGAAGCACGACGATTCGAGCAGCTTTCCGGAGCCCGGGAACGCTCCGCCGGGGACATCTTTCGCGACGACATCATCAGCCCGCTGCTCACCAACCCGTTTCGTTCGCTGTCCGCCAGTCCGCCGAACGCCCTGGGGATCATCTTCTTCGCCCTTCTTTTGGGGGTAGCCTGCACGGTTGTAGGCAAGCCGGCGGAACCGGTAATCGGGTTCTTCCAGGGTCTCAACGCGGTCATGATGCAAGTCACTCACTGGCTGATGGCGATCTCGCCCATCGCGATCGGATGCATCATGGCCAGCCTGGTCGCCCAGCATGGGCCGAAGATCACGGGAACGCTCGGGTGGTACTGTGTCACCGTGATCGGTGCGATCGCCGTTCACCTCTGCGTGCTGGTCGCGATCGCCGCGACGATCGGCGGCGTTGGGCCCGTAAGACTCGCCAAGGGAATCCGCGAAGCATACATGATCGCGTTCACCACCCGTTCCAGCGCCGCGACGCTTCCGGTGACGATCGCGAACACGACGGAGAAGCTTGGCGTTTCGCCGAAGGTGGCCGGGTTTTCGCTGCCGCTCGGGGCGACGATGAACATGGACGGGACCGCCCTGTACGAGGGCGTTGCGATTATCTTCCTTATCCAAATCTACGGCGGTCTCGATGACGTGATGATCACGATGACCGGTATGACGACCTTCCTTATCTTCATCACGGCTGTCCTTGCTTCGATCGGTGCAGCCGCGGTGCCCAATGCCGGATTAGTGACGATGGTAATCGTGGCCAGCGCGGTCCGCCTGCCGGTCTACTACATCCCGCTGATTTTTGCGGTCGATGCACTTCTCGACATGTTCCGCACTTCGACCAACGTGTTGGGCGACAGCATCGGCGCGGTCGTCGTGAATCGCCTGGAACGTTCGAGGTTGGGAGCGGCGCGGTCCGCCCCGCCGCCCTAGTCCGTCCACGCAAGGGTCGCCCGGCGCATCCCCGAACTTGTCTCGTTGGCACAGCTTATCTCCAGGTCAGTAACTCAGTGACCGATAACACAGGGCACCCCGTGCGCCCGTGCCGAGTGCGCTCGTGGCCCGTTTGCTCGTGCCGAATGCGTGGTCTTCGCCGAGCGGCGTGCGGGAGCGATGGAGCGCCGCGTCGGCCTCGCGGTTCCGCCGGATTGAACGACAGACGATGACCTCGACAGCGACAGATCTGACGCACACAATCGCTATTGCGGCACCGCGAAGGCGCTGGATGTTTCGAGTCACAGCGATCGTCGCTGCCTTGGTGCTTAGTGAGGTCGCGCTCCAGGTTGCGTCGCTTCTGGTCCCGGCCGTGAACGCGGCGTTGCTGCCCCCCCACTTACGCGAGCTTCAAGGGCGAAAGCCCATAATGATTGCCGATGACGTACTTGGTTGGCGCGGAAACCCGGAGTATCCCGGTCATGACGAACTCGGATTCTTGAATCCATCCGTACCCGCGCAGGCGGACTTCGTTGCGATCGGGGACTCGGTCACTTACGGCCTGATCGGGGCGCCGCGCCTGGGCCGCCCCATACCGCCGTCATGGGAGAAGTCGTGGCCGGCGGTCGTCGGTGAACTGACCGGCGTAAGTGTCTACAACATGGGACTGGGTGGATGGGGACCGGTGGAATACCTACAGGCACTGGATGGCGCTCTGGAGCTTGAACCGCGTGTAATCGCGCTGGGCCTTTTCTTCGGCAACGATCTCTTCGACTGCTACCGCGCGGTATATATCGACAAACGACGCACTGATCTCGCCGATCCCACATTTACCGACGCGGTCGCAGAGGCGGAGGCGGATAATCCGTGGTATGACGCCGAGTCCGGGAAGTTCACATTTGTACGAAAACACAACCCGGCCACTGCTGATCGACCGCCGCACGTTCACCGCGGGCACCGGCTTCTTTCGGAGCATGTGAAGTTGTATGGGCTTGCGCGGGCGATCAAGGACGGCTGTCTGTCCGTTGCCGAATCCGCATCAGGTTCAGCCGCTAATCTGGACGACTCCACCGAAGACGCCTCGAGCGTTGCACAGCGGTGGGTGGCTGTGCGGAGTGAGCGATACAGGCCGTTTGACGACGGTCGTCACCGTACGATCTTCGGCGCCCCGGAACGTTACGCGGCTATGAACCTCGGCGATCCCCGCATCCGAGCGAGCCTCCACATCACGCTCTCGGTGATCAACCGCTTTGCAGATCGATGTCGGCATCGAGGGGTCGATTTCCTAGTCGTACTACTACCCAACAAGGAGTTCGTGTTCGAGCCGCTTGTGAATGATCTAGCTGAGTTCCCCATGTACTCTCAGATGATGTCCGCTGAGCACACAGTCCGCGAGCGGATCACCGCACACATGAATGAACGCGAGATCTCCTATGTGGACACACTCGATTCACTTCGTTCCTGCCTGTATCGCGGCGAGTCACCCTACGCAGTCTCCGCCGACGCCCACCCAAACGCCGCCGGTTATCGAGCGATCGCCGCGGCCGTCACCGCCAACATCAGCGATCAGCGGGTCGCAAACCGTCCGTGACGGCGCGGAAACCGGAACGCACAGAGGGACATGGCCGGCGTTGAAGTGCCTGTGGTGGTCCGGCAAGCGCTCTCATCCCGCCCGGCGGGCTTCGAATTGTTGCACGCGCTGGCCGAGATCGAGGAAGAGCTCGACCTCCTCGTCGGTCATCTCGACTTCGCGACGGGCCATGACCGTT
>CBDUZY010000133.1:0-7043 GCA_965371825.1 uncultured bacterium | reverse complement strand
ACGTGAACGCCCCCAGTCGACCCAGTAGTCGGCCGACGAGATCAAGCCCGCCCGACGCCTTCTTCGCAACGAACGCCCGACTCGTCCCGAGTGGGACTATCGCCAGCCCGGCTGGTATAACCGTGAAGGAATAGACGAGTGCCGCGAGAACGCCGATACAGGTGAATAGGCCGAAATACCGGATTGGCGGCATTCCGCCCACGAGATACAGGGCGAAAAAGCCGGCGACGTCCGTGGCGGATGTCACCAGGAGCGGAAACCACAGCGCCGCACAGGCATCTTCGATCACCCGCTGCCTGGTCCGACCGCCTAAGTCGAGCTGTTCCTCGTAGTATTGGCCGAGCAGGTGCAATGAGTCCGCCACGCCGAGGGCCATGATGATCACGAATATGCCGTTGGTGACGATGTAGATCGGGACGTTCAGGACGGCCATCATGCCCAGGGCCCAGGCCGACGCCCCGCCGATCACGCACAACGGCAGCAGCGTCCCCCGACCCGTCCGGTAGGCCAAGATGATCAGAAAGGCCATCACTACGGGGCATATGAAGTTCATCCGCAGAGCGTCGTCCGAGACGGCCACACCCATGTGAGCCCGTACGGCCGCCTCGCCGGCGACCACAAGACGCTCGCCGCGAGTGATCCGCTCGGTGACGACCGGCGATTCGAGCAACTGGGTCAGCTCGCGATAGAGCGTGTCGGCGCGTGTCTCACTGGAGTTTCGGATCAGCACGCACGCGGCGGAACCGTCCTCAGCCACGAGGGTCCCCCGGTACAACTCGTACCCGAGGATGTCGCGTTTGAGCGACTCGAGTTCCCCGGCATCCTCCGGAATCCCCTTCAGCAGCCGATCGAAACCAGGCAAGCCCTCCTCGAAGTAGATGCCGGATTCCGTAGCGATACTCAGGACATCCCCGGGCTCGACGCCCGGCAGCTCCTGGACGGATCGTGTGATCGCCTCAATCAGGCGGAGGGTGTCCGGGTTGAAGATACCGCCGGTACCGTCGTGGAAGATGCCGATCGCAATGGGCTCGCGAAGTCCGAACTCCCGATCGGCGCGCTGCTTGGCAGCGAGGGCCGGGTGGTCCGGTGGAATGAAGGCATCCGGACCGGTGTCTCGCGTGAGCGTGGGGACGAAGACGCCGATCGCCAGCGTTGCGAGCGCCGCTGCGATCAGTACGACGCGCGGGTGTGACGTGACATAGTGAAAATAGGAACGCACACTCAGTGCCCGCTGCGATAGATATACCTTGACGAACGCGCCCCGTGTTCGTACTCTGAATTCGCTCGCAACCTACAGCACGCGACGTTAGTGGTCAAGACTGGTATCGAGGCGCGTTTAGCCTCGCGAGCAACTCTCAGGGTGGGCCGGTGATGAGAACTCACAGACGCAGGCAAGTCCGTGGTTTAGTGATTCTTGGCATGGTCGGGGCGACGCTCTGGGGGTACCGCGCGCTTTCCTTTTCCGGTGACACCCAAGCGGGGACCCAACGACCGAGCACGCCCTTTATCGACATAACCGAGCAGGCCGGTGTCAAACACCGGCACCAAAAGCCGATCCTTGACAAGAAGCTCGACAACATCATGCCGTGGATGGCCTCCGTGGGTGCCGCGGTTGCAGCCGTGGACTACGACAAGGACGGCGATATTGATCTCTACGTCACGAACTCGAGACTCCACACACCGAACAGGCTGTTTCGCAACAACGGGCACGGGACATTCGTCGACGTGGCCGAGCAGGCGGGTGTCGCCCGGGCCAACGAGGAGCACGGCACGTCCATGGACGCCGTCTGGGGCGACTATGACAACGACGGGCACCTCGACCTGTATGTCGCCAAGTGGGGGTGGAACATCCTCTATCACAACAACGGTGACGGGACGTTCAGCGACGTCACCGACGCGGCGGGTGTTGGCGATCGTGGCAACGCCAACGCGGCCATCTGGTTCGACTACGACGACGACGGCAGACTCGATCTCTACATAGGCAACTACTTTCGATACGTCGACCTCTGGAACCTCGAGGACCCGCGCCAGATGCACGAGGACTTCGAGACGGCCCGCGACGCCGGTCCCAACGTCCTCTACCACAACAACGGCGACGGCACCTTCACGAGCGTCGGCAAGGAACTCGGCGTCGACGATTCCGGTTGGACTCTCGACGTCGGAGCGGCTGACTACGACAACGACGGCGACCAGGATCTCGTGCTCGCCAACGACTTCGGCCAGGATCGCGTCTTCAGAACCAATGTCGACGGAACTTTCACCGACGTAACCGACGACACCATCGGCTGGGATACACACAAGGGCATGAACGTCGACTTCGGCGACTACAACAATGACGGGTGGCTGGACCTCTACATCACCAACATCTGGACGAAGGAGTATGTGCAGGAGGGTAATCAGCTCTACCGTAACATGGGTGACGGCAGTTTCACTGATGTCTCACTGGAGACAGGCGTGTATGACGGCGGGTGGTGTTGGGCCGGACGCTTCTGGGACTACGACAACGACGGCGACCTCGACATCATGATCGCCAATGGCTACATCTCGGGGAATCCCGACGACGAGTACTTCACGAAACTCGCGGTGACCGTCACACAGCCCGGATTCGACCCGATAAACGCACACAACTGGCCGACGATGGGCGACTCGACTTTCGCCGGTCACGAGCCCTCGCGCGTTTGGCGTAACGAGGGCAATGAGGTGTTCAAGGAGGTCGCGGCCGATCTGGGCCTGGCCGATGCCCGCGACGGTCGCGGGCTGGCCGTCGCCGACTTCGACAACGACGGCGACCTGGACGTCTACATAGCCAACCAAGGGCAGGACGGCGTACTGTACCGGAACAATATCGGCAACAGGAACAACTGGTTGCAAGTCGAGTTGAGCGGTACGCACTGCAACAAGGACGCAATCGGAACCCGCGTTACCGTTGTCTCTGGTAAGCTCGAGCAGATTCGCGAACTTGACGGCGGCAATGGGAACCACAGCCAGAACCCCTACCGCCTCCATTTTGGCTTAGCTAAACGAACCACTATCGACTACGTGGAATTACGCTGGCCGACGGGCTATGTCGAGCGTCATGAGGACGTCCAGCCAAACCGTATACTCCGCTTCACAGAGAATACTCCCTCCGCGTTCCTCGCTGAACGTGAGCGCTTCAAAGAGGCACAGCGCGAGGCATTGGCACTGGAAAGACAGAAGCCGCGAAAAGCCAGTTCGCGTCCAGAAGACGAAGCCGCCGGGCCCGAGTTATCATGGAAAGAGCAGGCGGCATTCAAGAAAGAGTATCTCAAGGCTAAACACGCCGTCGAGCAAGACCCCGATGATCCAATGATGCGGTACGAGTTCGCACTTCTTCTCGATCGGAGGGGTCGACGCGCTGGGGCACTGAGTGAACTCGAGCGAGCCATTCACCTGGACCACGGAACTCTACTCTATTCGAACACCTACCGGCTTCTTGTCCGCAAGTACGGCCACGTATACTTCGACCGATCGATCCGGTTCTTTGAGGACCTCGTCGAAATGCACCCGCGGTCGGCCATGGCACGACTTAACAAGGCCCTGGCCTACGTGGACAAGATGCCCTATCCCAAGCTCGGCATTGTCCACCAGGGAATGCTGTCGAACAAGTCGCTCGCCGAACTGGATATCATTCTGAGCGAAGTGGACCCCGATTGCTGGACCGCGAAGTTCATCCGGGGAATGAACCACCTGCACTGGCCTCGAAAGCTGGGCCACGCTCCACTCGCCATCGAGGACTTCACAGGCCTCATCGCGATGCAGAAAACCTTCCCGCCCGAGCAGCAGCGGGATTACTTCGCCCTAGGTTATGTGGGCCTCGGTGACGCCTACATCAAGAACCGAGAGCTGGGTCTCGAAGACAACATGGCGAGGGCCATTGCAACGTGGAAGACGGGACTGACTGACTATCCCGATTCCAAGGAACTGAGACTCCGGGTCGAGCTCGCGGCGGAATCCAACGAGAAGCTGATCGAGTACGTCAGAGGACTGCGCGGTCTCGCGGATCCGGTGGACACGGACCTGCGCCGGGTCTGGGTAGAGTGACAATCTTGCGCAACCAGCGAGTTGAGGCGGGCGCGGTCACACGATTCCCCAGCTTACCCCACTGGAGATAGTCAAAGTGGTAGCGACACACTTCCGAGCGGTACCCCTATCTGTCGGGTTGGCAGTTCTCCTTCATTCAGGCAGCGTGCTCGCTTCGGAGCCCACCGGACCCAGCCACGCCGATCGGCTCGCAACTGTGCGCCTGATCGGCAAGGCCAACTATGAGAACGGCAAGTTCAAGGAGGCCGCCGACGAGTTCCGCAGGTGTATCGAGTTGGCGCCGAACTCGGCCGTCGACCACTTCAATCTGAGCATCGTTTTAGTGCGGTCCAATCGCTTCGATGAGGCATTACTGACGCTCACTCGAGCCGCCGAGCTCGACGCTGACATGCTGGGCGTTCATTACATGTTGGGCATCGTATACAAACGGCAGGGTAAGTTCGAAGAGGCCGTCGGCAGTCTGCGGCGAGTGGTAGAGCGTGACGCCGAATGCACGGGCGCCTTCTACAACTTGGGCGTCTGCCACAAGTACCTTGCACAGCACGAGGAAGCGATCGCGGCCTTCCAGCGCGCCGTCGAACTCGCCCCCACACACCCGAGCGCCCACTACCAACTGATGACTCTGTACCGGCGCATCGGTGACGTCGAACGGTCGACGCGCCATCGCGAGTTCTTCGACAAAGTCAAGGACACCGTCGACCCGTCGGAGAAGACCGTCGAGGCGCTGGAGCGCAGCGAATATACCGATCTGATCATACCCCGCTCCGTGGAAGGTGAGCGACCTCCCCGAAAGTTTCGCGGCCGCATATTCGTTGAGGTGAGCGAAGAGGCGGGGTTGAAGGTGGAAAGTAGCGTGGCGGCGCCGATGCCGTCGCTCCCCGCAACCCTCGAGCGCGCCGGGTACGACGCGGCGGAGGCACGTAGCCGATACGGTCCCTCGCTGGGAGGAGCGGTGACCCTCGCCGACTACGACGGCGATGGCGATCTCGACATCTGCTTGGTCAACGCCGGAGCTACGCCCGACGCGGTGCGCAACCGCCTGTTTCGCAACGATGGGACCGGTCTGTTCGCCGACGTAACCAAGCGTGCCGGCGTAGGGGACGAAGGCCTCGGAATGGACGCCGTATTCGGCGACTACGACAGCGACGGTGATAACGACCTCTACGTTGTGAACGCCGGCCCCAATACTCTGTATCGAAACAACGGCGACGGAACGTTCGAGAATGTCTCGCGTGACGCCCGCGCGGATGAACCTCAGTTCGGCCGGACCGCCCTTTTCGTCGACTACGATCACGACCATGACTTGGACATATTTGTGGGAAACCAGATAGACCTGAATAATCCACCCGCGGGAGAACATTTCACGTTTCCAAACGACATGCCCGGCGAACTCAACGCACTGCTGAGAAACGATGGGAATGGGACTTTTACTGATAGGACTGACGAGGCCGGTCTGCTAGTCGACTTCTCACAGACCGAGGACGTGCTGTTCGCCGACTTCGACGGCGACCATGACACGGACCTTTTCGTCGTCAGCGCCGATTCGCCTCCTCGATTGTTCAGTAACGTTCGGTTCGGAAAGTTCGTGCAAGGCGGGTCGTTCGAGCCATCTCTTGACGGCATCACGGGCCCCGTGGCCGAGGGTGACTTCAACCATGACGGCCTGCCGGACCTGCTGCTGGTGATTCGCGGCAAGCTCTGGCGTTACACGAACAACGGCCGGGCGCACTTCAGTGGTACGCCGGCCACACCGCCCGGATTGCCCAGCCCATTCACGCCCCAGTGTCTTCGCGTTGCCGACTTCAACAACGACGGATTCCTTGATGTGCTGTTCGTTGACGTAACCGGGCGACGGATCGGTCTATTGGCCGGGGCTGCCGCGGAGCGGTTTGACGATGTCACCGTCACGGTTGGCCTGAATAGGGAATGGGGCAACATTGCCGACGTCGCCGCCGGCGATCTCGACGGCGATGGGGACCAGGACATCGTCCTCCACACGCGCGACCGCGGTCCCGTGTTGCTAAGAAACGACAGCGCCGAGCGGGCAAGCTGGATACGAGTTCATCTTGTCGGAAAGAAGGTGAACACCAACGGATATGGCGCCGCCATCGAAGTCGCCGCCGCCGGGCACTACCAGAGGAAGACGGTGCGAAGCGGTGCGACGCACTTCGGCCTGGGGGATCTGCGGAGCCTGGACGTGGTTCGTGTCATGTGGCCAAACGGTGTTGCCCAGAACGTAATTCGCCCGGAACTGAACAGTGTGCTGACTATTACGGAAGAGGTCAAAGTCTCGGCCTCGTGCGGGTTCCTTTATGCGTTCAGCGGCAAGCGGTTCGAGCTTATCAATGAAATTCTCGGCGTCGGGCCGCTGGGCGTTCCGATGGCTCCGGGCGTCTATCACAAACCCGACTCGACCGAACTCACCAAGATCGAGTCGAACCAACTTGTTCCGCGAGACGGCTTCTACGAACTCAGGCTCACCGAGGAGCTACGTGAGACCATGTACGCGGACCAGTTCACACTCCGCGTAGTGGATCATCCGAGTGGGTTGGAGATCGTTCCGAACGAGATGTTCACGGCCCCGCCTTTCCCGGAGGACAAGCTCCATGCCGTGGCTGAGCGGATTCCCCCGCGCTCGGCGTACGACGACCGAGGGCGGGACGTGCTTCCGTTGCTGATGGACCGGGACGGCCTCTATCCGACATTCCCACTGACCTCGTACGACGGATTGGCCGAGCCGCACACGCTGACGCTCGACCTCGGCGACATCCCTTCGACGGGGACGATCACACTATTCCTCGACGGTTGGATCTACTGGCCCGATTCTAGCACGGTGATGGCCATCGCCCAAGACCCGCGCTTCGACCTCGCCCCGCTGTCGCTCGAACTGCGCGACGCGCAGGGTGAGTGGCAGGTCGCGATCGAGTCCGTCGGCCTGCCGACGAGCAAGGGATTGGTCGTGCCGGTCGATCTGTCCGGAC
>CBDUZY010000132.1:0-7094 GCA_965371825.1 uncultured bacterium | reverse complement strand
GCATGGTGTCGGCCAGCCCGACGCGCTGCTTCATGCCCTTGGAGAGCTGTCCGATGGGGCGGTCGATGAAATCGCCGAGCCAACAGCGGTCGGCGACGCGGCGAATGGCCCCCAGCCGATCGTCACGCGACAGCCCGCGGAGCTTGCCGCGAAAGTGGAGATACTCCCGAACGCGCATCTCGCCGTAAAGTGGGGTGTTCTCCGGGAGATACCCGACCCGGCGACGAACCTCGATCGAGTCCTTGACCACATCGAATCCGCCCACCACCGCCGAGCCGCTGGTCGCCGGCTGGAAGCAGCTGAGGATCCGGATCGTCGTGGTCTTGCCCGCTCCGTTGGGGCCCAGGAAGCCGACAACTCCGCCCCGCTCGACATTGAACGAAACGTCGTCGACGGCCAGGAGCGAGCCATACCGCTTAGTTAGATTCGTGACGTTGATCATCACAAACACCCTAAAACTAGTCGTGGTTGTTACTTCGCCGACTGGCGGTTTGCACGCGTCCGCCGCAGGCCGAACCCGGGAAAATAGCACACCGTTGGGCGGCGTGTCAACCAGCCTGGCGACGGCGGCGAGATGTCTCCGTTATCGCCCAATGTGCCGGGCGAGCCCGATCGGTTCGAGCGCTCGCCGGCACACCTGTGGGTGACGACGGAGGGCGGGCTGCCCTGGCAGGGAATGTCACGGCGGACGCGAGCTTAGAGGTGCAAGGTGCGGACGACGGTGGGCCCATCGCCTCCTAATGGGCGAATGGACCGCCATCGTACACCGCAATCAGCGCCGCCGATCCTTGTTTCGTGTGGGTGTAGCGCGTACGATCTCGATATGCACAAGATAGAGGGGTTAGTCATCATCGGCTCGGGCAACTGGGGTCTGGCCTTGGCTTCCGTGTTCTGCAAACGCCACGCCCTGCGGGTGTGGACTATCGACGGGCCGATGGCGGACCGGCTAAACGCGAATCGCCTCGGTGCCGACACGTTCCACAAGCACCCTATAGCCGAGTCGATCATCGTCGAAGAGAAATACTCGTCGGACGTGGATCCCAAGACGACGCTGTTCGTCCTGGCTGTCCCCTCCGGGCAAGTGCGATCGGCGGCGAGCGAACTCGCCGGGCACGCGGAGCACCCCCTCATACTCAGCGTCTCGAAGGGTTTCGACGCCGAACGACAGTGTACGATGAGCGAGGTTATCCGACGCGAGATTCCCGATGCCCACGTGGTCGTCCTGACCGGACCGACCATCGCCAACGAAGTCGCCGAGGGCAAACCGACGCGAGCGGTGCTCGCCTGCGAGGATCTCATGCACCTGGCCCTTGTGAAGGAGGCCCTGCGGAACGACGTCATCTCCTTCGAGATAAGCCGTAAGCCGACTCACCACGAGATCTGTGCGGCCCTCAAGGGGATCGTGGCGATCGCCGCCGGAATGGCCGACGGACTGAACCTCGGCGCCAATGCTCAGGGCGTCCTGATGAACGAAGGTCTCCACGAGCTCGCCGTGGTGGCGTCGTTCTTCGGCATTCCCGAGGACGTAGCCTACGGTGTCTCGGGGGCGGGCGACCTGATCACGACTTGCACTAGTCCGGACAGCAGGAACCGGCGTCTGGGCGCCCTGCTCGCTACCGGGCTATCGCTGCAGCAGGCTCTCGACGAGGTGAAGATGACCGTCGAAGGCGTGGCCATGTCGCGCACGATCGAGACGCTGTGGGCGCTCGACGTATCGATACCTCTGTTCCACATGGTAAACGCGATCCTTCGCGGGGAGACGCACGACATTCGGGAGGAGTTCACCTCCCTGATCGTACGTATCTGACTGTCCCCGGCCTGCACATGCGTCGCGCGGGGCAGCGATCCCGCAACGAGATCATGCGATGAAAGCGGTGATACTCGCAGCCGGCGCCGGTAGGCGACTCGCCCACATGGGCTGGGACAAGCCCAAGTGCCTGCTGCCCTGTCCCGGCGGTACACTGCTCGACAACACCTTGGAGGCTCTTGGCGACCGCGGTATCAGTGACGTCGTTATCGTAGTGGGCTACAAACGAGAACTCGTCGAGGCCACAGCCAAGCGACATCCCGTTCGCTGCGATTTCGTAGTCAACCCCGACTACACGACGACGAACACGATCTACTCCCTCTGGCTGGCGAAGGACCATCTCCTGGGAGGCTTCGTGTATTTCAACTCGGACGTCTGGTTCGACCGCGGGATACTTGACCAGTTGCTGCCAGGCGAGCACGGGATGCCGGCGGAAGACACCTCAACCTTGGCCGTCGCGACCGCGCCGGTCACCCGGGAAGACGTAAAGGTGATCGTTGACGACGAGCGGCGCATCGCGCGCATCGGCAAGGAACTCCCGTGTGAGCAGAGCTTCGGAGAGTTCGTGGGTATTGCCCGGTTCGTCCCCGCCGCCTGCGGTTCTCTCATCGAAGCCCTCCGGCACCGTTGCGAGAAGCTCGGCGAGAAGGGCATGTTCTTCGAGTCCGCGCTCGACGACATTCTAAGCAGTCACACGTTCCTAGCCCTCCCGATCGGCGATCTTAGGGCCGTCGAGATCGACACGCCGGAGGATTACGCAGCCGCGAAGTCGCTATGGCACGGTTAACCGCATCCGAGCGGTCCCGAGTTGTGTAATCGTGTATGAAACGGCTCGCTTCCCCGTCAAGTTGTTCCGAGAGAAGATTGTCCGGGGGGATTTGCCGGGGTAAGATCAGGCGAGTAGTTACTCTTCGTGTACGCGCTGGGTTTCGGAGGTCGTCCGATGACACAACTCGAGCGGCAAATCCATGCGGCGCGTCGTCGTCTCGGTTTCAACCATTGGTTTTATGCGATCTCGGCGACCCTGGCCGTGGCTGCGACGGTGTTCGCCGTCGTCGTCCTGACTCAGCGGTTGTATGACCTGCCGGTTCCGCTTCTAACGGTCGCGGTTGGGCTTGGAGGGGTCGCGTTTCTCGTGTCAATCATCTGGACGCGCATCAGGCGCGCGGACGCGATCGACGCAGCCGCGCGATTGGACGAGGCCGCCGGCTTGCGCGAGCGAATCAGCAGCGGGTGGTACTGCCGGGAAGACGACGACCCATTCGCCAGGGCCGTCGTCGCCGACGCGGAGCGGGCCGGCGCTTCGATCACCGTCAAACGCCACATCCGCTTCGATGTCCCGCAACCACTATCCTTGACCGTCGGGGCGATCGTCCTGGCGGCGCTCATGTTCCTGATTACGCCCGGCGCTCTCAAGTCGAGTGAAGCGGTCGAGCAGGAGGAGCAGTCCGTCGAACTCGAGCAGGCTCACATCGCGGTCAAGCGGCAGATGGACTCGATCCGCCGGTTGACCGAGGAATCTCCGGCGATGCAAGACTTCACCGATCAGCTCGCGGGCATCGACAAGAACGCCGGCGGCAAGCTCGAAAGACCCGACCAAATCCGACACGAAGCGATCAAGAAGATCGACAAGCTCGAAGACGCGGTCAAGCAAAAGCGGGCGAGCGACGCGTACCAGGCCGTCCCGCAGATGCGCAAAATGCTTCGCGGGCTGAAGATCCCCGAACCGTCCGACGGCCTACCGCAGAAGCTCGCCAAGGCCCTCGCGGAGGGCGACTTCAAGACCGCCAAAGAGGAGGTCGACGCCCTGCGGGAACAGCTCGCGACACTCAAGGCGGATGACGACAAGGAATTGGTCGCCAAGATGAGCAAGCAACTCGCGGACCTCGCGAGGCAACTCGAGAAGCTCGCAGTCGATCGGAAGTTGGCCCAGAAACTCGAGCAATCTGGTATCAAGAAGGAGGACGTGGAACGCCTGTTGGAGCGTCTCAGCAAGGAGGACCTCGAACAAATCAAGAGGTCGCTCGAGAAGAGCGGCATGAGCCAGCAGCAGATCGAGAAGATCGCCCGGCAGCTCCAAAAGCGACAGCAGGCCGGCACCATGGCGAAGAAGCTCGCCCGGGGCATGAGGAAGGGCTCGCTCGCGAAGAACCCGGGGCAGATGGGCCAGGCGATGGCAGGCCTGTCCCAAGCCAGTGAGCAACTGAGCGAACTCGAACAGCTCGAGCAGGAGATGAACCAGCTCGACGCGGCGCTGGCCGCCACACAAACTGCACGGAACAACATCGACAAACCCTGCCCTGGGTGAGGAGGCACCGGGATGCGGGGCGGTCGGCCCTGCGGGCAGTGCAAAGGCCGCGGAATGGGTAAGCAAGGCCAGGGGCGCGGCGGCCTGGCCCCGGAAGCGCAGACCGCCACCGGCTTCAAGACGGAGCGGGCGAAGGTGCACATCGGCCGGGGTAAGATCATCGGCCAGTTCCTAATCGACGGCGAGCAAGTGAAAGGTGATGTGTCATCTCCGCTCGGTAAGGCGATCGAGGCCGGCGAGCGCGAGGCGAGCGATCTTATCCACCGTGACCGAATCCCCCGGCAATACCACAAAGCCGTGAAAGGTTACTTCTCCACGCTTCAACGAGATACGAACGGCGCGACCGCCGGCGGCGAGACCGACGAGAAGTCCACCGGCACCGACTCGAACGATGGTACCGGTGAGTGAGCGGCACGCGTCAGTCGAAAGGTACAAGAATCCTCACCGTCGGCGCACACCATCGGCACCGGTCCCACCATCGAGTACAATCAGGCACGGATTACGCAGGCGCGGATTGCGGCCTACATTCGGGGTCCGTCCCACACGTTCGTGTGGACCTCTGTTTCGGCGAGGACGATCGGATTGACATGCGGCGCCTGAGCACCTGGACCATCCCGGCACTGACACTGCTTGGCATCGCCGGTTGCGAACCGGTGGCGACCGATTCAGACGACGTGATCGGGATGTTCGGTGAAGTCGGGCTCGGGCCGGGGGCGTTCAGCTACCCCCGGGCGATAGCAGCCGAGCCCGACGGGTCGGTCTTCGTGGTGGACAAGAACGGCAGGATTCAACGTTTCAACGCCGACGGTGAGTTCGAGACGTTCTGGCGCATGCCCGAGACTGAAAAGGGAAAACCGGTCGGACTCACCGTCCACCCGGACGGTCGGATCTTCGTGGCTGACACCCACTATCACCGCGTGATGATCTTCGATCGCGACGGGAAATCGCTCGGATCGTTCGGAAGTCTCGGCACCGGCGATGGAGAGTTCCAACTGCCGACGGACGTAGCCGTAGACGCGGATGGCTTCATCTACGTCAGCGAGTATCAAGGTAACGACCGGATCACCAAGTGGTCGGCGGACCTGCGATTCGTGGCGTTCCTTGGCGACACCCCTATCGAGGGCAAGCGTCTCAGCCGGCCCGCAGGTATCGATATCGACGACGAGCAGACGCTGTGGGTCGCGGACGCTTGCAACCACCGAATAGTGCGGTTGTCGCTGGATGGCGAGGTGCTGAACACGTTCGGGGAATTCGGGTCGCAGCCGGGTCAGCTTCGGTATCCGTACGATCTGTCCGTCTCACCTGACGGCGAAATCATGGTTTGCGAGTACGAGGGGAATCGGCTGCAATGGTTCTCGAAAGACGGCCGATCGCTTCGCTGCTGGGGCCGGGCGGGCCGAAAGCCCGGTGAGCTGTTCGCCCCGTGGGGTGCGACCTATGGCCCCAAAGAGCGCGTGTACGTGGTGGATTCGCTCAACAGCAGGGTGCAGATCATTCGACCATGATGGACCTCATCGACAGCCTCCCATTCAGCTTTGAGGAGCCCGCGTGGCTTTGGCTCTGCCTGCTGGTGCCGGTGATGGTCATCGCCACGCGGCGGAGCCTTGCAGGCCTCGAGCCCGTTCGGCGCGTCCTCGCGGTCATCCTTCGTTGCTTCCTGGTCATCCTGTTGGCGTGCTGTCTCGCCGGGCTCGAGCACGTGCGACGCAACGACGACCTGACGGTGATATTCCTGATGGATCGCTCGCACAGCGTCGAGGCCTTGCAGACGTTTCAGGAGGAGTTCATCCGCAAGGCGACGAACGACATTCCGGACGACGATCGAGTGGGGTTGATCGACTTCGCCCGCCAGGCCTACTTGCAGCAGATGCCGATGAGGGGCGGGTACTTCGTGAAACCGGGCCGGTTGCCGATCATGCCCAACACCGACCGGACGGACGTCGCCTCAGCCGTACGCCTGGCGATGGCCATGTTCCCCCACGACACCTCCAAGCGGATCGTCCTGATGTCCGACGGGAACGACAACATGGGCGACCTGATCAGCGAGGCCCGACGCGCCCAGGCGGATCGAATCCCCATCGACGTGGTTCCGCTGCGATACGAGCGCCGCAACGAGATCTTCTTCGAGCGAATGCTCGCCCCGACGTATGCCGAACCGGGCGAGCAGGTCCCCATCCGCATGGTGATCAACTCGCACCGCGCCGCAAGCGGCACGCTTTCGATTTACCACAACGGCGAACTCGTCGTCCTGCCGCCGGACTACTCCCATGTGGACCTCAAACCCGGCAGCAACACGTTCTACATCAAGCTCGGCGTCAACAAGCCCGGCACGCAGACTTATGAGGCTTTCTTCCGGCCCGACGACGACTCGATGGATACCGTGGCGCTCAACAACACCGCCACGGCGTTCTCGTTCGTCTCCGGGGCGAGCCCGGCGCTGATCATCTCGGCCGATCCGGATCATGATGCACCGCTTCTGGATGCCCTGCGCAGCGAGCGGGTCCAGGTCGAGATGAAGACCGCGAGCCAGCTCGGCGAGTTCGGATTGCTGCAGATGATGAACTATTCGACGATCATCCTGGCCAACGTCCCCGCCGCCACCTTCACCGACCGGCAGCAGCGCGACCTCGTGACCTACGTCAAGGACATGGGCAGCGGGCTGATCATGACCGGCGGACCGGAGTCGTTCGGCGCCGGCGGATGGATCGGCAGCCCAGTCGAGGAGGTGATGCCGGTCAGCTTCGAGATCAAGCACAAACGGGTGATCCCTCGCGGGGCGCTCGTCTTGATCATGCACAGTTGCGAAATCCCCCGAGGTAACTACTGGGGGAAGGAGATGGCCAAGAAGAGCGTCGACACGATCAGCTCGAAGGACTACATCGGCGTGCTCGCCTATACCTACTCGCCCGGCGGGGCGAACTGGGAGGTTCCGCTGGACCTGAACACCAACAAGGCGGCGGTCAAGGCGAAGATCGACCG
>CBDUZY010000131.1:0-7110 GCA_965371825.1 uncultured bacterium | reverse complement strand
TCAACCGACCGCCGGAACCGCCCAAGCGCCACGTTTTTCAACCGGCGTTCATAGCACGGTGCTCGATTGCGGCGAGGACGGCGAGTGCTATCTGATGTCCGCCTGCGACGACGAAAACCCCTGCACCGACGACGTGTGCACCCCGAGCGGGAATTCCTACTCCTGCTCCCATCCGCCGGCCAGCAGTTTCTGCCACGACGACGGGAACCCCTGCACTCGGGATGTCTGCGTCAGCGGCGCGTGCACGCACCCGGCCGGCAACGACGGCGCCGCCTGCGAGGATGACGACAACCCGTGCACCGACGATCTATGCGACGCCGGGGCCTGTACGCATACGGCCGTGAGCACCGGCACGCCCTGCGCCGACGACGGCAACCCCTGCACCGACGACTACTGCTGGGGTACGGCCTGTACGCATACGGCAATGTGCGACGGCACGGTCGTCTGCTGCGAGGGCGAATGCTGCCTGTCGGGCGAGATCTGCTGCGGGGGCGAGTGTTGCGTCCCCGAGCGTTGTTGCGAAGATGTCTGCTGCGGAACGGATGCGACGGCTGCAGCCGGAAATGAGTGCATCCTCCAGGTGGAGCTGAAGGAAATCGACTTTCGGGCCGGGCATATAATGTACGAAGAGGCCGATCTCGGCGGATGGGGCGCGGGGGCGGCACTCTTGGGGATCGATTGGGCGGCCGAGAACAACCCGGACCACCCGCTCGCCTATATGCGCGGTGCGAACATGTACCTGGTGGTCAAGGTCGAGGTGACGGCCCAGGAATCGGAGTCGCTGACCCTACAGATGGAGGGGCCCGGCGGGCTGTTCGGCTCGACCACGCTGTCGGTGGGATGTGGTACGGTGACGCACACGGTGTCGATCTCGACGAACGACCTGCCCACTTACGTCGCCCTGTATGAGCCGTTGAACCTGAACTGGTTCATAGAGCGTTCCTCGACCGGATCGATGGAGTTCATCGGAGCGACGCTGCACTCGCTTTACGTCACGTACGGAACACCCCACGGCGAGCCGACGGAGAAGCGGCTCTCGGAGGTGTGCTATTGGGCTTACGGATCGTACGATGTTGACCAGGCAGCCGTTGGAATCTGGGACGATCTCACGCACTACGAGCCGCCGGAGTTCGACCTCCTGCAAGGAGGCTGCCCTGACCCCTGTCCGTGGAGCTTGATGATCCCGGGCAACATGGGGCAATGCATCCACCTTGCGATTCTGATGGAGCACGCCTGCGAGATCATCGGCGTGCCCGCTTCCATCGGATACGTGTACGCTACGACTGATACAAACAACTTCTCAACCAGCGCCTACGCTGAGGAGCACAGGGAGTACGAATACGCGCCCGGGCAAACGCGCGATGAGTACCTGCACTACTACACGCCACTCGATCCACCGGAACACGAGGGAGGCTTCAATCACTGGGAGGCCGTCTGTGTGGTGGACAACCACTACTATGCCGTCAAGGAAGCGCACGGGTCCGACACGGTGGCGCTGATTAAGGAAATTATCTGTCCTAACGACCTTGGCGACATCTATCAATGCTGGAGGTATGAAACACCCGGTGGGTGGGTCTGCAACACGGATGGTCAATACCCCGCTCCGTTGCCCGGCGCGTGCCCTTAGGCACTGCGAACCGGAGGAGTGGATCTGGAGAGTAACGATGAGACTGGTATCGAACGTCAGACTATTGGCTGCGGTCACGCTCGCCATGGCGAGCATGCCGGAGGGAGAGGCGGACCTCCGCGCGGCGCCAACGACATCGTACGACTTCGTTCCCGCTGAGATGCTATCCCATCTGACCGATTCGACGCAGGCGTTTTGCCAGTGGCATAGTCAATCGGACTCCAAGAGCGAACAGGTCGATGCGGATGACCTCGAGCAGGCAATCGAGAATTCAGCCGCCTGGATCCGTGCGGTTCTTCGCGAGGGATACACACCCGACGATCTGGAGCAGCGGATCGTCGGATGTGTTGATGAAATCGAGGGATATGACGTTACACGCGCGGCGTTTGAAGAAGGCGGAATCGAGTTTCTGATCTCACAGCACTCGTACAGGATCGTTGTCGTTGCTCGGCCGGCGTGCGACCAAGAGTCAATGCAAGGTCAACGTGGTCGACACGCTGTGAGCTACCTAAGCGATATCCTGCGGCAGCTGTTTAGACACGCGCGGGCGATTGAGTTCTTGCGGTCCAAGGAGTCCACCTCATTTGGAGCACAGCTCACACCCGACAACAACCTGTACAACGAGAGAGGTGTAGCTCTGTCGGCTACCGAGCGAAAACGCATCTCGGAGCTTCCACCAACGGAACGTTCCGAAGAACGCCGGAGGCTGAAGCGCCTCCACGAGGGACGGCTTCGGGAAATCGATCCGACGATTCCGGAGCGGTCCATCGGGGGGTCGTTCCACTTCTGGTGGGGCCAGGTCTACGCGTGGACCGATGGGTACGTCATTGTGTTCAGCGCAGGAAAGGGGTACGGCGGTAAGATGGCACAGATAGAGATGCCCGACTGGTTCCGCAAGGAGAAGCTGTCCGCAATACGACTTAAGAGCTACGGTCTTCCGATGCCGCCGAAGGATGCGCCTGCCAAAGGCGATGATTGACCTTTCGTCGAGCCTTCGTATGTGCATCTCCAGATCGGCCGGCACTGTCCCGACCAGTGCGTGCCCTGGGAGGGATGTGTGTTCGAGGTCATCTGCCCGCCGGCGACCGATGCCTGCATGCAGCGGCGGTGTCTGGACGGAAGCTGCGACGAAGAGGAACGCGACTGCGACGACGGCAACCCTTGCACGGAGGACAGCTGCGACCCCGAAACGGGCTGCGTGAACGAGTCGCTGTGTGATGAGCCTTCGGACGCCTGCACGCAGCGTGGGTGCGATGAGACGGGCCAATGCCTCGATGAACCACGGGATTGCGACGACGACAATCCCTGCACGGATGATTCGTGCGACGTGGGCCTGGACGCGTGTCTGCATGAGCCGCGTTGCGTGGAGGACGACGATCCCTGCACGATCATCGGTTGTCTCGAGGACGGCGATTGTTACAGGGGGTCGGCCTGCGACGACGGCAACCCGTGCACCGACGACGTGTGCCACCGGGACGGGGATTCCTACTCCTGCTCCCATCCGCTTCTCGTCCTTCGAGGATTGTGGAACACATACAGTGCACGGTTGAACACCTCGCTGCCGAGCTTCAGCTCATACTCAAACGGCTCCTCGACTTTCAGTCGCAGGCGGGCGGCGGCGGCCGTTGCCGCTTCGAGTTCGTCTGTCGCGAGTGAGGCCGTCTTGTAGGCAACCAGCCAGCCGCCGGGGGCTACGAACCTCGCACACGACGCCATACAACGTGCCAGTCCGGTGACAGCCCGCAACGTGACGAGTTGAAACTTCTCCGCAGAGTCCCAATGGTCCGAATGAGCGTGCTCAACGCGCAGGTTCGTCAATCCCATGGCCACGACGGTGCGGCTGACAAAGTCGACCTTCTTGCGGGTCGCGTCGATCGCGGTGATTGCCCAGTTGGGCCGAAGCACCGCCAGCGGAACCGCCGGAAAACCCGCCCCGGTACCGACATCCAGAAGCGACGCCGCGTTGATCTTCCGCGCAGCGATCCACGGAAGCAGGGCCGATGAGTCGACGTAGTGTCTGATGGCCGCGTCAATCGGATTCGTGATCCGCGTTAGATTCATGACGCGATTCACCTCGATCACCGCTTCGAAGTGTGACCGGAGCTTGACGAGTTGGTCCGTGGAAACCGCGACGCTCCAGCGCCCTAGCGAACCGCTGACTTCGCTGTCAAACTCACTGGCTTCGCGGGACTCCATGCCCTCATCATGCCCGACGCGGGGGATTCAGGCCAGTAGCGAGGCTGGGAGGTTGAACACAACGGCTACGTGGGAATCGCGAACGCCCGAACGCGATCACCCCAGCGGCGACGGACCCGGGCGAGCATCGACGAGGCGAAGCGATCGGTCGAAACGACGATCGCGTCTATCGCCGTCTCATCCACGTCGTCGAGCGAACGTATGGGCCAGTCCAGACACCTCTCGCCGTGCAAGGCCGCGTTGTCATCCACGACTACGGTGACTTCCGCGGGCGAATTGCGATAGAGCTCACCGTGGCGGATGGTGAATCGGCCCGCCCCGTAGATAGCCAGGCGTCGATATCCTCGCCCGGCGAGTTCGGTGAGGAGCGCCGCAAGGGCCTTGGAGGCCGGGTCGACAGTCCGGTCATAATCCGTATGCGCGTCGGAGCTATCGCCCCGGTGCACGACCACGTCGTCGCCGGCCAGCGCTCGCTCCGCGGCGAGCCTCTCTGACGACTGAGGTTGGAACGTGCGCGCGTCTTCGTAATCCGGGCTCGGCGGCGATGTGTAGACGTGTTTGTAGAGCAGGATCTCGTCGTCGAACACGTGCCGTAGACAATAGCCCAATCCGAGCCGCTCGCGGGCCTCGGCTGCGTCGAACGATTTCGAAGTATCCACGATCCAATCGGGAGGCAAGTCGACAAGTCGGGCGTTGTGGGGTCGTTGCCATCCGGGGCAAACGTGATCCAGATAGTGCTCCGGCGTGACGATCGGTGTCGGGTAGCCGCTGTCCATCAGGGCATACGCCTGAGTCAGTGGTCCGTAGACGAGGGTCTTGTCGGTGGCGACGAGGGGTTGAATCGTCTCGACCGCGCCCTCGACGGCCAGGTTCCGCTCCACCTCGCGCCGCGCCAGTGTTCCCTCCCAGCACCACAGATTCAGTCGGTTGGTACTGAGGCGAGCGGCCCGAAGCGGGTTGTGGATGAACCAGATCATTATAACAATCGACAGGATGACCACGCCCGCGAGTCCCAGCGAAACGAGGCCGATCACTCCGCTCGCCGCGAGCAGCGCAATGGGCGGTAGCACCGGGATCAGGTAATAGCGACAATCCGTTGCCTGGGCGAAGTAGGTCACGACTACACCGACGGTGTAGAGCCAGAACACCGGGTCGCCGGGCGGCGAGAGGAACAAACCGACAACAACCAATGCGGGTAACAGCGGTTGGCGGCGGACGGCGATCGCCAGGCCGCGCGCTTTCTCTGAATACCGATGGAGCACGCCGCGCCAGTTCGCCCACTGGTCGAAGCTGCGCTCATGTCCACGAATTGCCGCGAGCAACTTCACCGGGTTCCGCCGATTCCACGCGAGCCATCCGACGTACATCGCCCCGGCCGCCGCTCCGCCGCAGACGATCGGTACTAGTGTCCACGGCACAACGAGAGCGAGACCGCCGAAGAGGATTACAAAGGCCACACCCGAACTCAACTTGATGAAGATCGATCCCGCAGCCCAGACGAACGCTCCGAGGCCGACAAGCCACGGCTGCCCGGCCTCGAACCCCACCAGAACGAGTATGACTGCGGATACATCCGCGAGCATCTCGAACAGCTCACCACACTCGAAGTACACACCCCAGTGCGGTTCGCTCGAAAGCAGAGCAAACGTCGCGAGCCCAACGCAGTAGAACAGTTCGTTGCCGCCGGACAGCACGTATGCCAAGAAGCCGACCGCAATCGCAGTTAAGTAATTGAACAACGAGGCATATAGCCGCGACATGCGCTTGAAGCGGGTCAAGCCGGCCACCCTGTCCGTACCGCCGGACCTGCCGTGGGCGAGATAGACTAGGCTGTAGAACAACTCGGGAACGACCTTGCTACATCCGGCGAAGTGTGCGTTCCACCCTTTCGAGAAGTCGAAGCGCCCGGTAGCGATCGTGTGGTTCGAGACGTAGAAACCCGTATCGATGTGCAGGGGCAGGCGGCGGAACGGCTCACGAATCAGAAGGTAAAGCGGCAGCAGGGCAAGGGTGATGAGTACCGCCGTTGTCATCGCCCAGCCTCAACCGCCAGTGACAAGGAAGTGTCCGCCTTTGCCGCCACGGCGCCCACAAAGAAGTTCCAGAAGTATTTGATCGAGGCGACGGGTCTCAACCCGGCAGTGCCCAGCAGGGAGTGCAAGGCCTCTCGGCTGAACACAGGCCCCAACCACCTGCCCACCACTGTGTTGCGAATCAACGGCTGAAAGCAGAGTGGCCCACGGCTGAACGGAACACCAACGAATACGCATCCCTGTGAATCGCACACGCGCCGCATCTCTTCCACGGCCGTCGCCGGTTCATCCAGGTGCTCGACGGTGCTGCTGTTGAACACCAGCGAGAACGCTCCGGGAGCAAACGGCATTCGCCGCATGTCACCCACCACGGCGAGGAGTCCGGAATCTCGGCGTCTCGCTTCAGCTAATGCGCCCGGATCGATGTCCAGGCAGACGCAGGTCTTCACGTTCGGGTCACGACTGAACAAGGAAGATGCGAACGCCGTGCCGCTTCCGGCCTCCAACACGCGCACGGCCGGCGCGGGCAAGGTATCCGAGCTTCCGCTGCATCGCGGCAGATAACCGGAAAGAAACACTACGAGCCGCGAATTGAGCCGTCGACGCGTCCAGTCGAAGATCCCGTAGAGCGGCGAATCGACGCCGCCGACAAACTGCCAGGATCGCGCGAGACTCATGCCGCCCCCTTCCTCGCGACCATGAGGATGGTCGAGCCGAAGGGCACCGACACGCGTTTTACCAACCCATGTTCAAGCCTGGCGGCGGCGAACAGCGTCTCGTTAAGCCATCGAGGGTACGCCCGAAGGTCTGAGCGCGCCGCAGCGCCGTTGGACCTGCGGCCGAATCGACGTGCCAACCTGGTGACGACGAACACGGGGAAAAAGAGCGGGAACCGGTGGGTAAGGCGCTCGACCACTAGCCCGGCATCGGTCGCCAGCCGGCGCAACCGCGTCCGCGTAAAACGGCGCACCGAATTGACCGCTCGGTCGTGTCGCGACAACATCCACTGGTGCGCCGGGGCCAACACCACCAGGCGACCGCCGGGGCGCAGCACGCGGACCATCTCCGCCAGCGCCCGCGACACGTCGACCCCGCCCTCCGGCAGCACATCGACGGATGTTACGAGGTCGAAAGTGCCCGCCGCATACGGTAGCTCGTTGACCGATGCACGGCAGCACGTGATCTCCGAATGCCGACTCCAACTCGTGACGGCGTCGGGTGAAACATCGATGCCGTGTGCCGCCATCGGTTGCA
>CBDUZY010000130.1:0-7142 GCA_965371825.1 uncultured bacterium | reverse complement strand
CGGTAATGATGAGATCCTTCGAGCGACCGGTCAGGTGTAGATATCCCTCGGCGTCACGACGGCCCAGATCACCCGTGCGAAGCCAGCCGTCGACCATGACCTCTTCAGTAGCTTCATCATTATCGAGGTAGCCCGTCATAACACTCGGGCCTTTAACCCAGACCTCTCCGATCCCTTCGAGATTGCTGTTGCGAATGTCCAGCTCCACGTTCCCAAGGGCGACGCCGACAGAGCCTCGGCGGACGCCACCCGGCGGTTGAACCGTGAGTACCGGCGACGTCTCGGTTAGACCGTAACCCTCGTAAACGGCGAAACCCATGCGCCTAAACGCATCGAACAAGTCCGGATCGAGGCTCGAGCCGCCGCTTACGAGCATTCGCAAGCGCCCTCCGAAGCCTTTGTGCACGGCGCCGAAGAGCCGCCGTCCCCACCGCCCGCCCGACCAGTTGGAAAGCACCCCGAACGTTCGAAAGGCGGCGCGCCTAGTCAGCCCGGCCGAGGCGACGTTACTCTCGATGGAATCGTGGAACATCTTCAACAAGCGCGGAACCACGAGCATCACCGTCGTTCCGGTGGCCTGCATCGCCGATACGATTTCCGCGCCCTTCAACTGATCGACATAGGTGATGGTGGACCCGGCGATGAGCGGCACCAGAAATCCACCGGCGAATTCGAAAGCGTGATACATCGGCAGGACGGAGAGGAACTCGTCCGTCGAATAGACCTCGTGCGTCTCGAGCAGAGCGGTGGCGTTGGCCATGAGGTTGCCGTGAGTAAGCGGCACCGCTTTCGGGGCGATGGTCGTGCCCGAGGTGAAGAGGATTGAAGCGATCGCGTCCTCAGCGACCGGCACCGGTTGGGGCACGGCGTCTCGGGAGGCTCCCGGCGGTGGGATGAACGGGTGCGTCAGCGAGATCAGCTCGCAGTCTTCTTCACCGCGGCGACGAGTGAGTTCGTTGCTGGTGCCACGGCCGGCGCACATCAGCTTCGCTTTGGCAAACCGCGCCGCAGACCATGCTTCCGCGGCCGGCAACTGCGGGTCGAGGGGAACGGCGGTCAGACCGGCACGCATGGCGGCGAGATAAGTCAGACCCCACTCGGGTCCGTTCTCTGCGCAGATAGCCACGCGATCACCCGGGGTGAGACCTCGCTCGGTGAAACGTTGCATGATCGTTCCGGTCGCCTGCATCGCCTCCGCATAGGTGTAACGGATCCATCGGCCGTTACGTTTGATTTGAAGGACCGCCTTGTCGGGATGCCCGGCGGCGGACCGCTCGAACAGGGCAAACAAGTTGGCGGCCGGTTTGCCCTCCGCTGCCGGACCCGGCTCAAACCTCTCCCCATCCGTTACGCCGAGGATGCGCGGAGGCGGCTCCGCGACCTTGCCCAAGACGAACGACTGCAGACCGGGCACGTGGCGGTTCACGATGTAGTCGTCCCAGTCGATGACGTCCGTATCAAAGGGGAAGTTAGCCCGGTCGTCGGGATGGAGCTTCTGCGCTGCGCCGCGAAGAGCATCGTCCGAGAAACGGCAGTCGAGGTGCGTATACGGCGAGTAGATCTTGGCGAAGTAAATCAGCTGCTCGATCTGTCGGATTTGCATCGAGAGCTTGCGGGCGCGTCGTTTCGCGATTCGAAGGCGCGTAAGCCACTTTTGTGCCCGGATCACCCACCGCTGCTTGCTTTCCCACGTACGGATGAAGGTTTCACGATGGACCAGGCGCAGTGTACCTGTGCTGATGGGCTTTCCTTCGTCGGTAGTCAGCGGGCGGCGAACGAATGCCCGCTGCAGTGACTCCACAAGCGACCGGATATACAGCGGTTGTCGGGCGCTGGACGCACACTGGTACACGACGACGCCTTCCGGCCTGGCGTCACCGACCGGAAGCGTGGCGATCATCGCGTTGGCGACGAAGTCCACCGGAACCAGGTCGATCGGAACGTCGGCAAGTCCGGGAAACTCATCGATCTTGCCGCGCCCGAAGGCGACTATGATCGGGTCGGCCATTCTCAGGCCGTCAATCCACCCGGGCACGGGCTCATCGAAGCTGCCCTCAATGATTGCCGGACGGAAGACCACCAGCGGAACGCCGCCATGATCCCGAACGAGGAGTTGCTCTCCAAGCCACTTCGTAAAAGTATACGTGTCGTTCCAACCGTAGGTCCGCGCCCAGCGCATCCCGGCATCGATCAGTTGCCGGCGGCCGGTTTCCGTATCCGTCCCGAAGCGTTCACATATGTCGGCCGACTCATCACGCATCGAGCGAATCAGGCCGTCCAGGTCGAATCGCCCGGTATCGGGCAGCCTGGGAAGTGACTCGCGAGCCGGTTCCGGAGCGGCGAAGTCCTCGATGATCATGCCGGTCCGAGCGCCGCAAACATAGCACGTGGACACGTGCATGAACGGGACCTCGCCGCAGTCCTTTGCGAATTGCAGGAGCCGTGTCGGGCCGAAGGTGTTGAGTTCGACCGCCTCGTCCAGGCGCTCGTCGAAGGTAACCGTCGCGGCGCTGTTCACGACAAACGTAATCCGCTTGGTCAGTTTGTCGTATTCCTCGCCGTCCAAACCCAGTCCATCCTTGGTCAGGTCACCCCCCACTACGTGGACCTTCTCGTCACACAATCGAGTGAAATCATCGCCCAGCGACGCTCGCAGCCGATTGAACGCGTGGGATCGGAGCACGTCCTTTGACAGTCGCTGCTGGGGCGAAGTGCCGTCGGAACGGGGCCTGATCAGCAGGTATAGTCCGCCGATCGTATCAACGCTGCGCAGGAGCTTCTCGACAAACACCTTTGCCAGAAAACCCGTCGAACCGGTTAGAAGGATGTGATGGCCGGCGAGCCGCTCGCGGAGTCGTTCGGGGTGTGCCGTAGGGTGCTCAGCCACTTCACGTACCTTTCGCCGCCACGCAGGCAGCCTCGCCCTGAACTTGACTTTCGCTCGCGTCGCCGAGCTGACGCGTAATCGTCGCCACGACCCGGTCGTGAAGCTCAGTCGGTAACATGTCGGCGACCTCCTCGGCTGGAATCGGCTCTGCAAAGGTCAACCGGACCGGTCCTGGCGTCGCCGCAAACCGGTCCCGGTGATGAACGTCCATCGACCCCGAGACGGTAAACACGGCGACAGGCAACCCGCTGCGCTGGCCTATTTTCATCGTTCCACGACGGAAAGGCAACAACTCACCATCGCGACTACGCGTCCCTTCCGGAAAGACCGCGAAAGAGATCGGCTCACGTCGGATTCGGTCGATCATCCGGTCGAGGACGTGCAGCGTCGCCCGGGCGCGCCCGCGATTGATCGGCACGTAGCCGTAACGCCGCAGCACCCAGCCGAAGACGGGAACCTTGAACAAACCATCCTTGGCCATGAAGCGGACGTCGCCGCCCAAGGCGACGATCAGAATCGGGATGTCGAGCGCACTCTGGTGGTTGCCCATGTAGAATCGCGGGGCACGGTCGGCGATGTGCCCCTTGCCGTCGATCGTCAACCGCACACCGGCAAACAGCAAGATCGCGCGTGCCCACAACAGAGAGGCTGAAGCCATCAGTCGCCGGGACGGGTAGACGACGCCGGCGGCGAGCGTGACGAGTCCGAACGTCGCCACTATCAGCGACATGACCACCGCCGTAACCAACGCTCGGATCATCTTGCTTGGTTCCGAATTCGCCGTGCCTTCGCCGGAATCATGCCGATTCACGCACGCGTCGTCCGCGTGCAGCGGACGCGAGGACCGCCTCGAGGCTCATCAGGGCGCCGGGAAGTTCCGGTGCCCTTGCCCGGGCTCTCGCGCCGCCCACGGCTGGAGGATCGTGAACGGTTGTGACTTCCCTGTCAAGCACGCGCCATGCGGGCGTATCGATGTTACGGCATCAAAGACCGCTAGGTGCGCACGACCTCGAGACCTATTTGCGTGGCCAAAGCGTCCAGGTGTTCCCCGGTCGCCGGGATACAAGAGAGGATCTTCGGGCAGTGCTCTTTGGCCCATGTTTCCGCTTGATCGGTCGTCGCCAATCCGCCATCGATCGCCAGCAGCTGTCGCCAATGCCCGAGATGTTGCTCGCTGTACTCAGCCAGCGAACTTGGCTGCGCCCCCTCTCGGAGAACGCCGTTGATTCGCTGAGCAAGATCCGAAGACTCACGCAACCCCATGTTGAGACTTTGCCCGCCCACCGGACCGGTCAGATGAGCGGCGTCGCCCGCAAGCCACATGCGATCCCGACCGTACGAGCCCACGAGGCGGCGGTCGAACCGAACCTCCATCGACCAATCGATTCGTCCGACCTTCCCGACAAACCAAGGTGCTCTCTCCTGGATCAGTTCACTTAGTTCATCACCCGGGACGTGCGGGAACGCCTGCCGGCCTATCGGAACCGTCAACCTGCGCTTCGCCCGCGAGCCCTCCGTGCCCGCGCCTCGCGCTCTCTGGAAGCTCCAACGGAATCGACCGCCGGGCAGCGGCCAAAGCACGTTGGTCGTCTGCCTGTCGAACACGATCCGAACCTCACCACCGAGGTCCGCATCCGAGTGGAACTCGAACACGGCAAACAACTCCCCCTCGCCGCACGCGTCGTATTCGGTGCCGAGGTTCCTGCGGACGATCGACCGGTGGCCGTCAGCGCCGACCACAAACGACGCCTTCGCATCGAGAGTCTTCTCGATTACCCACTCAGTGGTGGCTACCGCGTATCCGCACGATGCCCTAGCCATCTTGTCGATCACGGCGGTCACGCAGGATTCGCCCGGGCGAATTGAACTGACTCGATGGTTCCACAGTACCTTGACTCCCTTCCGCTTGAGCTGCTGCTCGAGCATGGCCTCGAGCCCACTCTGCGGAAGGACCAAAACGAACGGGAACTTCGCATCGAGTTTCGAGAGGTTCATTTCGCCACGTCGGTTACTCCCCTCGTAGAAGGCGATCGTCTCGACTCGATGCCCGTGTGTGATCAAGTCCTTCGCGAGACCGAGATCGTCGAACAGCTCGAGCGACTTGGGGTGTAGTGCCAGGGCGTAGCTGTGGGCGGCGGTCCGGAACTCCTCGTCGACGACCCGGACTGCAATGCCTCGATTCGCCAGATGCAGGCCGGTGAGCAGTCCCACCGGACCAGCTCCAACGACGAGAACCTCTGTTTCAATTGCTTGCGCCATCTCGTTTTTCCTCCAAGCGCCGTTGTCCGGCAGGTCGCATCCCGCCGCCGGACCTTGCCGCCGCCTGTCTGGCGACGCTCCGAATGCCCCTAACCGCTCAATGCCCCCATAGACAGACAAACCATCACGATCAGTGCGAAGAGATTCAGTTGCCCGAATGCTCGTCGGGCCGACATTCCGCATCCTTCATCCGAGGACGTCCGCAGGACACTTACGGCGTTCGCCACGAGCCAAAGCGCTGCGACGACTATGCCCAGACGCCATGGCCAGGCAATCGCGACGTGGTCCGAGGCCGGGAAGGCGAGCCCGCTCGCCGCGGCGGCGACGATCCACATGAATGTTATCCTGGCCAGTTGTCGCGGGGCGAACTTCTCCGTCAGTGTGGGAAGTCCCGCCGCCTGGTATTCGTCGCCCAGCATCAGCAAGAGTAACCAGAAGTGCGGTATCTGCCAGATGAAGAAGAAGAAGGCCACCAGCAGAATCGCGGTATCGAAAAGGGTGCCGCCGGCTGATGCGTATCCGATGCAAGGTGGGATCGCTCCAATCAACGCCCCGGGAATCACGGCGAACGCGGTCACACGCTTGAGGTACGTGTAGACGCCGTTGTACCAGACCACGGCAAGAACACCGAGGATAAAAAGAGCGCTGGAGTCCGCGTCAACGGACGTCAGGAAGAACATCCCAAGTAAAATGAGGCCTACGGAGAGAAACAGCGCCCACGACGGGTCGAGACGGCCCGACGGAATGGGTCTCCCTCGCGTGCGCTTCATGCGGGCATCGATCCCGCGTTCCTGCCACTGGTTCAACGCGGCTGAGCCGGAGGCCAAGACGAAGACAGCGACCAAAGGCAGCCATATTCCGCTGTCGAATCGGCGCCCCGCCAAGAGGTATCCGGTGGCCGTGGTCAGCGTGACAGCCGCAGTAATTCGGATCTTGGTCAGTTCTAGAACAATGCCGGGGTAGTGCGCCGCCGCGACGGCTTGGGACGGGATCACAGTGCTCTCTGCTTTCATTGGCAAACTGCACGTCGCGTATGGGTCTTACCATCGCTGCGGATGCTAGGGTGCTTCGGTTGTCGGCGACTTTTCCTGCATCGAGCGTTCGGCAGCGGCCTCGCGGACCACGATCTCCATGGCGCGCTCGATCGGAATCGTCTCGCGAGGCGCCTGCACCTTGTCGAGTCCGTATTCTATGACCATAGCGCTGTAGTCTTCCGAGCCATCCTGGGGCAATGGCTCCGTGGAGAATGCACGCACATAATGTGCTACAGCCACCTTCTCCCACGGAGTGAGATTCGGATAGGCCCGCATCTGCGCCCCTTCGATGCCCTCGGCGAGTGTGCGGTACACGTCCGTGACTTTCGCGCTACGCTCCCAGTCTTTCATCACGGTCAGGTTGCGTGCTTCTCCGGGCAAGCCCGACCCATCACCCGCACTCCCATGACAGGATGCGCACGCGGTTTCGAAGATCGCCTTCGCATCGATGTTCAGTTCGTCCTCTCCGAATCCGGGATGGTGAGGGTCCATAACGGCTTCGATCTCCAGCGGCCGAAACTTCTTGAGTAGCTGATCCTCGATCCACTGCGCATATCGCTCGTGCGACACGACCTTCAGCCACGCAATCATCTGAGAGTGGTCCTTCCCACAGAACTCCGCGCACATGATCGAGAAGGTTCCCTCGCGTTCCGCCTCGAACCAGAGCGACGTTGCCTGGCCCGGCAGGGCATCCTCCTTGACTCGAAACGCCGGAATGTAGAAACTGTGGACTACATCCTCGGGCGGCGAGGTGAGGTTTACGAGGACAGGCGTGTTCACGGGCACGACCATCTCACTCGCGTCGACACGCTCCTCCGGGTAGCTGAAGGACCACATCCATTGCCGGCCCGTTACGTTGACCACCATGTGGTTCGCCGGCACGCGTCCCATCAGCTCGAAGCCTTCGTAGCCGACAAAGAACATCCAGATCACGATGATCGTGGGTATCACGGTCCACGTGA
>CBDUZY010000129.1:0-7144 GCA_965371825.1 uncultured bacterium | reverse complement strand
TGCCCGGGATGGGGTGGTACGAGTAGGGCTCGATGGGGTAGAAGCCGAAGGATTGGTAGAGGGCACGCGCCGCGGTCATTGACTCTAGCGTGTCGAGGCGCATGCGGTTGTAGCCGATCCGGCGGGCCTCTTCGATCAGCAACTCGATAAGCCGCCGGCCGATGTTGTGTCCGCGAAACGCCGGCCTGACGTACAACCGTTTCATCTCGCAGATTTCCTCCTCGAGTTTCCTGAGGCCGACGCACCCGGCAGGTTTTCCTCCCCAACGCGCCAGCAGAAGCCGACCGGCGGGCGGGGCATACTCGCCCGGGAGTTCCGCAAGCTCCTGGTCGAAGTCGTGGAAGCAGGGATCGAAACCCAGCCAGTTGGCATACTCCCGGAACAAAGCCCGGACGCGGTCGAGCTCATCAGCGACATGGCCCGGGGTAATCTCCAGCACGTCCTCGACTCCTATATGTTCGGGGAGGTCTCTGCCGACCGGCGTTCGGTTTGCCAGGAGGGTCACGATACTCTGCCGTCCTTCGCCGGCCAAGGCCCACCGGTCACCAGCAGCTTCTGGACCGGCGAGATTAGCCACAAAAGCGCGGATGGGCGTGATGATCGTGGGTCTGAACCTTCGGGCTGCCTGGAAGATCGATACTGCGGGCGGACGCGCCCCCCGTCACAGGTGGTACTCTCAGTCGGACGTCCAGGCAGCGGTCCCGGGAACACCCAGCAGGTATGTGATTCTGCATGCCCCGATGGAGCGGACGTGGCCAATGTCCCAGGAGTAACCTACTTCGCCCAGGTCTGCCGTCAGATGTCGAAGTTCCTGAGGGCTATATGTTCGAAGACATGACACGATGCCATCCCACAGTCCAAAGAGCATCCATACCGGAATCACGTAGGCCCAAAGCAAACGCCGCCAACTGAAAGGCCGAAAGAACGGAGTAGCAAGCCACATGAACACGGGCCCGCCAAGGAGCGGCAACGCCCAGATCCAGAAGTTCCTCTCCGTGTACTCGAACACTCCAATCCCTTGGTTCTTACGCACAGCGTCACGAAGAATCCCGCGAGCCGCCTCAGCATCGAAGTGATGAAACGAGGTAAACAAAGTCCGAAAGCCCTCGAGGTCTTCGGGGACATTCGTCGCGTCGATGGGTTCCTCGCAGTACGAGATTCGACCCGAGGACGTTGCCGCCACCCGGCGGAACGCGGGGACGTTTGGGTACCTGTCAGTCAGCGTGACCTCAATCGGGTGGCCGTCGACTTCCCCGAGACTGTCGAGAAGGGAACGAATCGGACCGGCCCCACCCGAGCATAGGTCGACAATTCGCCCACATTTTAGCCTCTTCAGGGCAAGCTCCAGCATCTCAGCGATTGGCCTATAAGGCCCAAACCTGACGGCGAAGAACGTCATTGTATCGGTCAGCAGGTTTCGCCAAGCGTTCGGAAACCAGCCCAAATCGTGGAACTCGAACAGGTGAAGTCGCTTCATCGCCTACCCGTCTGCCTCTTCCGTGCTGCGATGGTAACCGGTGCCGCGGTCAGATGGCCTCCCGGGCTTTCGCCCCACGAGGACAAGTCGTTGGGCTTCATGATCGTAGGGAGTACCTGTAAGCGAACCATAGACCTTCACATCCTCGAAACCGGCATCGGTGAGGAGCGCTCTCAGGTCGGTCGCGGAGTAGAGGCGGAGTGTGAGCCGGTGCTCGCAGCGCCGGGCGCCCGTCAGGACTATCCAACGGACCTCGAGCTTGCTCCAGTCGTCGCTGCACTGCCGCTCTTCCAGCAGGATCGTCCCGTCCGGTTCCTCGTGCCAGTCCCGCTCGCGGTAGATTCGGGCGAGGATTTCCTTGCCCATGATGTCCATTACGAACCGCCCGCCGGGTGCGAGGCTGTTGAATATGTTCTCCATGATACGGCGGTCATCGGAGGTGTCCTCGAAGTAGCCGAACGAAGTCAGCAGGTTCACCGCAATGTCGAACGCGCCGTCACGGCGGAACTCGCGCATGTCGGCTCGGACCCATTCAGCCTCGAGGCCTCGCTCGGCGGCCTGCGACTTCGCAATCTCCAGATACTTGGCTGTGCGATCGACGCCGGTTACTCGAAGACCGCGCTCGGCGAACTCGAGCGAATGGCGACCCCGGCCGCAGCCCATATCCAAGAGGGAAGCACCAGGCGGAGGGTCGAGCAGTTTGACAATGTGCTCAACTTCGGTAACCGCTTCTTCCATCCGCGCCTTGGTGAACAGGACCGGCGCGATCTCCTCCCAGAACGTATCGTTCTCGTACCACTCGTTCATCTGCAGCGTCTCCGTGCTCTGTCGACGGCGTGACGATCAACTCCAAAGGTGCACGTCCACGCAACACCCACTACAGCCAACCGATGCGGCTGTCAGCGTGAGCGAGGGCCCTACACTCACTCGACCTCGGCTTCGGGCGGTTCGGTAGCGGTTTCGATCTTAGCCTTCGCGTACTTCTCAGCCAGGGCATCGAGCTTGGCTTGCAGGTCATTCTGCGGATACCACTTGCCGCGCACCATGACGCCGATGCGCTTGGCAACGTTAGCGACGTCGTCGAGCGGGTTGGCATCAAGCAAAATCAAGTCCGCCCGGCGACCGGCAGCCACCGTTCCCCACTCATCCAATGCGTCGAAGAACTCAGCCGCGTCGTGCGTTCCCGCCTTGATCGCCTCATAGGGTGTCAAGCCCGCGTCGACGAAGTTCTGCAGTTCTTCGTGCAAGGAAAAGCCGGGCACGATGAGTGGGTTCGCGCAATCAGTGCCAAGCAGAATCCGCGCGCCGCCGTCGTGCAGGGCTTTGGTCAGTTTCCGCCGAGCCGATTTTCCGGCGGCTACGGCTTCAAACATCTCGGGCGTGAAGGGCTTGAGGTAGTTGTTACCCGGACGATGGTAGTCGAGTTCCGCGGGCGACAGGTATCTGAACTCGTCCCGCTCGAGCACCACGTTCGCCTCGTCCGGCGGGATCCACTTGTCGTACACGATCAGCGTCGGGCAGTTCCACGTCCCAGCCTCCCGAGTCTCGCGCACCATGTTGGGGATCTTCTGCTCGTCCAGCTCCAGCCAAGCCAGAATCAGGGAGGCGAAGTTGTTCTTCCTGGCGGATGCACAATCGTCGGATGCCAACGCAGTCTCGTATCCGTCGAGGTGTTCGATGCAGCGCTGCCGGGCTTTGAGCACGTGTTCGAGACCCACCTTCACGGGGACGTGTCCAGCGACCGGGATGCGTTGTTTCCCTGCCGCCTGGGTAAGCGCATCGTATGCCTCCACTGTCAGGTTGTTGTATACCTTAAGGAAGTCGTACCCGGCTTCTTTTTGTTCCGCGACGATGGTCGATGCCTGCTCGGGCTTGGTGATAACGACACTTGTCGGCCAGACGGGTGGATCGCCGTCGACGATCGGCCCGGCCGTGTAGATGGTCGGACCGAGCAGATTCGCTTCGACGATCCGATTGCGCCACTCGATGTGTTTGGGTTCACCCGACATGTTTCGCACAGTCGTCACACCATTGGTGACGAACAGAATCAGCTGATCCTTCTCCATCACGTGGGCGTGCATATCCGCGAGACCGGGCATGAGGTACTTGCCACGGCCATCGATGCGCGTGGCCTCGACGGGGACTTTCAACGTTGCCGCCGGACCGATCTCGACTATCCGATCACCTCGGACAATCACCGTTTGGTCGGGTAGGACCAGCTCACGGTCCATCGGCACTACGTTCACGTGGAGGAACGCGGTTATCCCGGCCGCTCGCCTTTTCTGCTCTGTCTCACCGATCGCCGACACGCTAAGAACGGACAAGAATGCCGCAGTGATCCAGACTGTGTGTGTCATTGTGTGTTCTCCGGATTCAGGTGGTTCTGATGTCGGAGTGTCTGCCAGATCGACATGGTGGTCCAGGGTGCGGGATTGATCTCACTCAAACGCGGGGACCGCCACGCACGCCGTCGGACCGGCGTATCCGGGTCCACACTCCTCCCGTCAGATTCAATCACACCCCGGCCGGGCTTGAGCAGGGCAGACTCTGCTCGGACGAAGCAGGATACGGGTGATCGAGACCCCGCTTATCCGGTGTTTGCCGTCGGTTGAGCCCAGGATCCTCAGACATACTCCACACCGGTGGACCCTGTGAGTACTGATTCCGGGATCGTGGCACGCGGCTTGCTTGGCGTGTCTGTCGTTGCGGAACCCAAAGTGAGGGAGGTGTGTGCCTTCCGTTTAGGGCCCCGGAATCCGAAACCGATCGTCGAGAGTCTCCGGGGTGTTCTGGCGTGGAGAGCACGCGCCGAAACCTGAGTATTTCGTTAGAAGGAGTCTCCAAAGATGTCGACACTGAACCCATTTGCCATCGCTCAACAGCAGCTTGACGAGGCGGCTGGGAAGCTGGGGCTCGATGCTGCCACCCACGAATTCCTGCGGTGGCCCATGCGGGAGTACCACTTCACCCTGCCGCTGCGTATGGACAACGGCACGACGCGGATCTTCAAGGGCTACCGCGTCCAGTACAACAACGCCCGCGGACCGACAAAGGGCGGTCTACGGTGGCACCCGGACGAGACGATCGACACCGTCCGTGCCCTGGCGGCCTGGATGACCTGGAAAACCTCGGTCGTCGACATCCCCCTGGGCGGCGGCAAGGGCGGCATCACCTGTAATCCCAAGGAACTCTCCGACGGTGAGAAGGAGCGCCTGGCCCGTCTGTTCATCCGCGCGGTCGGCCGGGAGCTCGGCGTCCACCGCGACGTTCCCGCCCCCGACGTCTATACCACGCCGCAGATCATGGCCTGGATGATGGACGAGTACGAGACGATGGTGGGTCACTCCCACCCAGGCATGATCACGGGCAAGCCCCTGGAGATCGGCGGATCGCAGGGTCGCGGCGATGCGACGGCCCGCGGCGGCGTCTACACCGTTCGCGAGGCAGCCAAGCAGCTCAACCTGAAAATGGCTGATATGAGCTACGCGATCCAGGGATTCGGGAATGCCGGGCAGTTCGCAGCCACCCTACATCAGGAAATCCTCGGCGGCGGCATCTTGCTCGCCGCGACCGACTCGCGCGGTGGCGTGTTCAACAAGGACGGTATGGACGCTAAGGCTCTGGTGAGACACAAGCTCGAGACCGGCGCCGTCGCCAACTTCCCCGGGTCCAAGCCGATCTCGAACGAAGAGGTTCTGGAACTCGAGTGCGACGTACTGTATCCGGCCGCCCTGGAGAACGTGATCCTCGCCAGCAACGCGCCGAACATCAAGGCCAAGATCTCCTGCGAGCTGGCCAACGGACCGACCACGCCCGAGGCTGACAACATCCTCTACGAGAAGGGCGTGTATGTTATTCCGGACTTCCTGGCCAACGCCGGCGGCGTCACCGTCTCCTACTTCGAGCAGGTCCAGAACACGTACAACTACTACTGGTCGCTCGAGGACGTTCAGCAGCAGCTCGAACGGAAGATGACGGCTGCGTACAGCGCCGTGTCCGAGATGAGCAAGAAGGCCAAGGTCCACAACCGCGTGGCTGCCTACATGGTTGCCGTCGCCCGCGTGGCCGAGGCCTGTAAGATCCGCGGCTGGGTTTAGGTCGGCATCTCCGTCCTAGAGTGAGAATGACCACAACGGGTGGGGTTCTGGGTTGTCCAGGACGCCACCCGTTGTTGCTTCCCGAACATGCCCGAAATACTAATCTTATGCCATTTTCTTCAGAATTGGTATTGACTCAACGTCCACAACGGTTATACTAAATCTGACTGATTTGGTATAAGAATAGTAGTTCAAAGACAGAGCGTGAATGCAAGTTTAGATGAAGAGGCCGCAATCTCCACCGCAATTAGACAAGCTCTACGCGGCTGCCTCACGCGACGGCAGGCTCAGGGACCTGTTTCCGTCCTCGCAGACCTCTGATCAGCCTGGGCGATACCTGCACTGGGACAGGCTCCGCCGGTTGGCTCCGCCGGGGGGCCTCAGTCACGAGGACTGGTGGCTCGCGACCAAACTGGGCCGCCTTCCGCAATACCGACCGATTCCGCTGAGTGCTGTTGATGGGACCGCCTTCTGCTACATGCTGCCCGAGCCGATTACCGAACAGCTCCACAAGATCGACTTGAGTATCGGCGGTTCCATCGGGATGCCCGATGCGATCGTGAATCCGGAGATGAGGGATCGGTACCTCGTCAGGTCACTTTACGAGGAGGCGATTACTTCGAGTCAGCTAGAAGGAGCCGCTACGACTCGCGAAGTTGCCAAGGAGATGCTGCGCACCGGAACCCGACCCCGCGACCACGGCGAGAAGATGATTCTGAACAACTACCTTGCCATGCAGGAGATCAGGAAGCTGAAGGACGAGCCGTTCACGGCTGACCTGATCCTCCATCTGCACAAACTAGTAACGTCCGACACGCTTCCCGATCCTGCCGATGCCGGGCGACTCAGGCGTGGCGATCGGCCAATCGATGTCGGGGATCTCTACGGTGAGGTCTTCCATAAGCCGCCACCGGCCGATCAGCTCGAGGACCGCATGGACGCCATGTGCGACTTTGCTAACGGCAACACGCCCAAGGGATTCGTTCATCCGGTACTCCGGTCGATCATGCTGCACTTCTGGCTTGCGTACGACCATCCGTTTGTCGACGGCAACGGGCGGACAGCGCGATCGCTGTTCTACTGGTCCATGCTCCGACACGGGTATTGGCTAAGTGAGTTCATATCCGTCTCGGAGATCATACGGAAGGGGCCGGCCAAGTACGGTCGGGCGTTCCTGTGCACAGAGACGGACGACAACGATCTGACGTACTTCATTCTGTACCATATCGACGTGATTCGCCGGGCGATCGCTCAGTTGGACGATTACGTGGAGCGCAAAACAAGAGAACTCCGGCTTCTTGAGCAGCGCCTTCGCGCTCTCGTCACGTTGAACCATCGCCAGCAGGTCCTCGTCAGTCACGCGCTGCGCCATCCGGACTGCTTCTACACCATTGAATCGCACCGGCACAGCCATGACGTCGTTTACGAGACTGCTCGGAGTGATCTCCACGGCCTTGCTAAACGCGGACTACTGAAGGGCGTAAAGGTTGGGCGCCAGTGGCGTTTTACGCCGATGCCCGACATAGAGGAGAAGTTGAGGGGCCCGTAGCGGGGGGGGTCGAACCATCGC
>CBDUZY010000128.1:0-7161 GCA_965371825.1 uncultured bacterium | reverse complement strand
TACGGGTCGCACTCGCACACGGCGACGCAGCATGCTTGGTCCGAACATGCCTGGGTCCCGGTGTCTGCACAGCAGTCGCCGGCCCCGGCATCGCCGCATGCAGCACCACAACCGCACAGCCCCACCGCGCCGCAACCCGAGTCCTGGAATCCGCCCGTCGCACAACCCAGATCCCAGAGCACTTCGCAGCAGAACGGGTCGCATGCGCAAACCGTTTCACAACAGGTTTCATCGCTGCACCCCGGCGCACCCGCCTCCTGACAGCAGGAGTCACCGGTCGCGCACGCGGCATTGTCCGGCGCTCCACAGTCAATTCTCAATCTGCCGGCACCACCGGCCGCCCCCGGGAACGTCCCGACGCGAATGAGGTAACTCTGCCCCTGGACCGCCTCGAACGTTACCATCGATTGGAACGCTTCCGGTGCAACGCCACAAAGGTCGTCGTTACAGGCCAGCAGGCCCGCGTCAGTCGGCGGACATGCACAACCTTCGTAGACAGCTATGCGGGTGTCGACTTCCGTCAGGTCGCAGGTCCGGAGAAAGACCGTGTCGCTGCACGGCGCGGTCCAGCAGTACCATATGTCGTGATCGAGCTGCGTCTCGCCGAACGCCCGACAGCCTTCGTGCGGCGGTCCGTCCAGGGTCGCCCCCGGATTGTCGAAGAAGACCTCGCCGACCGTGTCGAGCGGCTCGGCGCTGCCACAATCGTCGTTGGCGGGCGGAGGCGGCAAGCACGCCGCCGAGTCACCGAGGGGCACATCCACACAAAAGGCAAGATCGTCGACAACCGCCTCCTCGGGATCGTAGCCGTCGGGAGGACCGAAAAGACCATCCTGAAACGCCCGTTGGTTCGCCGCCGCGGAAATCTCCCATAGCCAGGTGCAGTCGGTAATCGAGTTGCTGATCTCGATCCAGTAACATCCGCCCGCCTCAACGGGCATCGGGGCATGCGTCGCCGAGAATTCGTATTCGGGGGCAACGTCGGCCACGAACAGGCCGGTAACCACCGGACCGTCCACGATGAGGGTTCCCAAAGCCTGCGAGAACTCCGCCAGGAGCGCTCCCGGGCGTCCGTCGGCACCGTCGTAATAACGCACCTCGAACTGATCGGGCAGGACACCCTGGCAGTCGGCGTCGTTGGCGTCCAGATAAGTCCCCCACCAGCACACACTGCTGACGCTTCCGGCGGTCGTCGGCGTGAAGTCATCCGCAACGGTGTAGTCCGTGCGATTGCTCGTGAGGGCGTTCGCCTGATCACGACCTTGGCAATCATGCGTGCTCGCGTCGCACACGGGCGACGGCAGACATAGTATGCGCAGCGTACCGGCTCCCCCGAGTGTCCCGGGAAACGTGCCGACACGGATCATGTAGTTCTGCCCGGGCGTCGCAGAAAACCGCGCGTGCGTCTGCACGCCGCAATCGTCATCGGCGCAGGTCAGGAGGGACTCGTCACCCTGGGGACAGACGCAGCCGTCGTATATGGCTATCTTGGTGTCCACGACCGTGGTGTCGCAGGTCGACACTATGTACTCACCATCACATGGTTCTTGAGGCGCCGTCCAGCAATACCATACGTCCTTATCGATCTGGGATTCGCTGGAGAACAAACATGCCTCGTGCGCCGGACCGTCCATCGTTGCGCCGGAGTTAGTGAAGTTGAATGCCCCCTCACCGGCGATGAACGTCGGTGACGCGCACTGGTCATTCTCCACCGCCGCAACCGTACCCGCAATGAGCGATGTGTCGGTGGCGGCCGGATCGCCCTTCTTCGAGACACGCGAAGAAGCGACACGCTTCGGCACTGGCCGGACCTTCGCGCGTTGCTTGTCAAACACGCCAACCGCCGCGATCTCGACCGCACGAGACCTATCCGAAACCGAACGCGCCGTGCGGGGTGATTCGAGCGCGGTCGTGACTCGGTCCGGCGCGCCGCTGCCGTCCGGGACCGGCGCGCGTTCACCTGCCGCGGCCCCGGTTCCAGCCCAGATAGCGCCTGCAATCGAGAAATACTTCCAGCCTAAAGTACGTCGGTTGTGCATCATTCCACCTCACCTTGCGCAATGTCGGGTCGGACCACGACCTACTGCGCAACCCCGTTTTCCGGCCGGCGCGTTCCTTACGGACACGGATCGTAACCAGCAGCCGTGATCCGGCTCGCAATGCCTCCCCGGTGCGCGCGGATCAACACTATTCGCCTACCATGTCTCTCAATGAGGCGCTTCGGCAAGTCCCCCTTCAAGGTCTCCGTCCCGACAAGTGACTATATGCCTCTGGCAGGGCATCTTCAACCCGGAATGCCCGCCGGGGGCACGCAAATCGCCTGCTTCATCTCTGCGGCGACTACCCTCGCAGCCAGACCGTCGCGGAGGCACACAAGGCGAAACCAAGGGCACCCAAGGAGGAGGCAAATACGCACAAAGCTGCCGAGAAGTCGAACGGAGGAGTAACTTCCTCCCCCCAAACAACCGCGGCCCGCCTCAACATCGAGACGGGCCGTCAGGAATTCAATGTTTTGTCATCCGGCCGAAGACAAACCAGCGGCCGCCAATGTCGGTATTAGCGGCGACGAAACGCCGCGAAGGCTCCGACCAGAAGCAGCGATAAGGTGACAGGCTCCGGCACTCCACGCAGGGTAAACGAACCCAAGTTGCCCTGGTTCCCCTCGGAGTCGTCGATCACCAGCAAGATCCAGGCGTCCGTCCCCGGGTCGCTAAAGATGCCGAATCCGCCGAGCCCGTCGCTGTCCTCCGGAAGGTACGTCCCGGAAAACATCTCTGTGTCCTCGGGCGGAAGCGAATCGGCCTTGTCCTTGAAAACGAGATCGAGGTCGACGATCGCGACCTGGTCGCCACGGTCGGTCATAATCTCGAGCGCCACACCGAACGGATCGATTAGATACACGTCGAGATCCCACGGGTTTGTGTGGGTGAGGCCCGTGAGTTCCAACTCCAGCCAAGTGATATCCGTCGGATTCGTGCCGGCGACAAGGTAGTCGTCGTTCATCCTCAAGGAGAAAAAGGAAACCCCCTGAGTTTCGCCGCCCAACGTGGGGATCAACCCACCCGATCCGGTGTACTCAAAGGACGGCGTTGGGTTGTCCGCCGAGGCGACGGAAGCAACCAACGCGACGAAGACCGCTGTAAGAATCGTTGACGATTTCATCCTTCCAACCTCCACAGGCCTGGCGTGCATGGTTCGCGATGCGTTTTCTGTGACGCAGCGCTCAGCCTCCCCCAACCGGTACACCACCGGCTCTAATCGAGCTATGCCGTTAGATAGCCCCTGCACATGTTGCAGTATAGACGGGTTTCAGAATCACATCAAGCCCGAAGACACCCGAAAATGGTGCGACTTTTTACGTCCGGATACCCTGGTCGCAATAGCAGTATCATTGACAAATTGTAATTGTTGATGGGCCCATGACCAGAACGGGTCCCGGCCCGCCCACGGCTTGGGACCGAAAACCGCAACCGAAACTGTTGGCGAGTCGTCGTTCCCGGTTTTCAGTCCGAAAATGAGGCCGAACATTCGCATGGCGGACAAGCCCCGGCGTCCGATACGTCCCTCGTCTCCTGGGCGCAAGCCGCCGAGCCCGGCGGGCCCCCGTCGCAGCCCGCCATGACACGCCCTGGCGCCCGTTTCGCGGTCTTGCTTTTGGTTCGCCCGTACGTGCATCCGATAAATGCGGCCAGACCGCCACCCCGGCAACGCGAGACGCAGGGCAGTCCGCTGGCGGATCGGCCACGTGGAACACTAGGCAATTGCGGGCGCCCAGGAAAGCCGGTCGAAACCACCCATCCGGTTGAAGGAACCCCTAGAACGTGCTAGAGTTGTCAAGAAGGGAGAGCCTGCAAAAAGGGGGCCAGCACACCGTAGCGGAGGCTAGGAAGGAAGGTAGCCGTTTCATGCCATCTCCCCCGAGCGGCGGTGCCAGCGTCGCTATTGGGTCCGGCCTGGTGCCGTACGTCGTGGGCCTAAAGGCGCTCCACAGTCTCCCCCTTTGGATCTAGCCGAATGCCTCACGACTGAGGGAGGTCGTGACCGCGGGATTCGATATGCGAGAGCCGATAGGTAGGGCGAGTTTCAGCAACACAACCCTGGCACCGACTAGCGGGCTATGCCGCGCTCCCGGTCGGCGGCGCATCGCACCGTTATGCGCCCTGCTCACGTCGGTGGCGCTGGGAATCGGTCAGGCAGGCGCCCAGCCGGTGCCCGCCGGTCCGATTTCCCCGCTCGAGATCGAGCGGTTCACAACCATAATCCAACATCGAAGCGACGGTGCTTCCGCGTGTGACACGGCGGCGGACTGTGATGACGGCCTCCCTTGCACGACTAACATCTGTGCCAAGGGAACCTGTATCTACGATCCGATACCCGACTGCGTGGAGTGCTCGATAACTCCGTACTGTTCGCCGATTGACATCGCCTTCCTGATGGACACGTCCGGATCGATGCGCGACGAGGCAACGGCCCTGTGCTCCGGGATCGAGGATGTCGTCACGGAACTCTCTTCTCTCGGAGTCGACTTGAACCTCTACGTCTTCGGCATCACGGAGACGCCCGAAGTCGGGTTCACTTGTCTTACTACCGACGTGGTCAGCCTTCTGGGCGATGTCGTCCCGGGAGACTCGGCCAGTTGCCCTTTCCCGGACGGTTCTGCACCCTATGAATCGTGGGGACCGGCGACCGCGATCGTCGCAAAGAATTTTCGCGGGCGGTGGAGACCGGGAGCTACACGAATCATCGTCCCCATAAGCGACGAGGGACCCTGCAACGGGAGCCTGCCCGAGGGGTGCAGCGATCCGGGAGAGGATCGCGATTCGATCGACAATGCCATTGCCGTCGCGGTGGACAACGAAGTAGTGGTCTCACCGATAGTGGGCAGTGGCTCGGATGCTTGCGTGATCAGCCTGGCACAGGCACTTGCCGACGGAACCGGCGGACAGCTCGTCCAACCTGAAGGATCGGGACTCAATCCTTATGAGGCGATCATGCAGATCTTGCTCGTCCACTGTACCGTCGAGGATGCGTGTGACGATTTGCAAGCCTGCACGGAGAACGACACTTGTGTTGGAGGCGTTTGCAGCGGAACGCCGATCCCGGATTGCCTGGGCTGCGCGGATGCCGGCGAATGCGACGACGGCGACGCCTGCACCTTCGATGAGTGCTCAGAGGGTCGGTGTGAGTGGGCCCTCGACTTCGACGACCTCGTGGATTGCTGTGACCCCGTAGGCGGCCTTCTCACGCCGATCGATGACGGCGACCGCTGCACGGAGGATATTTGCGATCCCGCGACAGGGCAGGTTGCGCATCCAACGGCCGAGGTCGGCACTGCGTGCGACGACGGCTATTCGTGCACGGCTCTCGACGCGTGCAACGAGTTCGGAGAGTGCATCGGCACGGCGGTCGAAGACCTGTCGTGCTCCGCGGACTCGGACTGTTACGGACAGCTCTGTGACGTCGGTCGCGGGCGCTGCTTCTGCGCGGAGTTCCCCGAGCTGTGCGTAACACCGGTTCCCGCCGATCTGCCGGAAGGTACATGTCGGTCGCTGGGCGATGAGCTGGAAATAGACATCGAGCTCGGGGAGAGCGAATCGGCGATAACCGGCGGACAGTTTCTACTGCAGTACGACCCTCAGGTTCTGGACTTCATAGACATTACACCGGGTGCGAATGTGGATTCCGGGTCGCCGTTCGTCATGGAATTGGTGCGTAGCGTTTCCGAATCGGAGGGGACGATCTTTTACGCGGTCAGCATAGAAGCGGGGGCGGCGGGAACTCGCGGGCCGGCGATCATGGCCACCGCGAGGTTCGCGCCGATCGCGGAGTGCAGCGAAGGCGAGATCTGCTTCCTCGAGGATGTTCAGCGGGCTACCTTCCTAATGGATGACAGGGGGCAGCGCGTGCCGCACGTGCCCTGCTGCACCGGCAGCCTGGTCTTCGCGGGGACGCCGCCCGTTCTTAGCTGTCCGGAAAGCGTCGCATCCAATACCGATCCCGGTCAGCACGAAGTCATCGTGACCTGGTCGGGACCCGAGTTGGAAGGCGGGTGCGGCGGCCTGCTCGAACCGGCGTGTACGGCGACGAGCAGCACCGGCGAAGACGTCAGCTCCTTCATCGACGGCGGCGGCGAGTTCGCCGTCGGTCACTACGAGTTCGAGTGCTCGGCGACCGACTCGTGTGGAGCGACCGTATCCTGCCGGTGGACCGTGGACGTGCAGGACGCCAACACGGTAAGTGTCGACATCGAGTTGTCACCGACGATCCACCAGGCGCCGCTATCGAGGTGTATCGTTTTCGAACTCTATAGAGACTGCTCGAGCCCGCCGATCGTCATCGAGCAGACTGTCGAATTCGGCGGCCCGTTCGACTTCCCCGGACAGGTGGACGGCGTTACGTTCAAGGTCCCCGGTGGGAACTACGGTTGCCTGACCGTGCGAGATCCCCTTCACACGCTGCGATCGTCGGCGTTCTTCGAGATCGTCGACGGCAAGTACGTAGCCACCTTCGAGGGTGATCCGGCGTTCGGTGGGAACTGGCTTATCGGTGGAAACCTCAACGGCGACCGCGTGATCGATACCGTCGACCATGCCCTGCTTCTCACTCAGTATCTGACGGAGATAGAGGCCGACACCGTCTGCGGCGACGCGGACCTCAATGCAGACATCAACGGCGACGGCATCGTCGACCTCGATGACCTCGGCATCATCCAGCGTCATTTCCTGATGCACGACAAAGACGCCTGCTGCCCCGGCGGATGACGACCGGCGGAAGTCGCCGCCCCCAGTACTTCTCTCAATGACTTTGGCCTCCCCGACTCGAGTGCCATTGGAGCCCGCATCGCCCGAGCATCCCGGTCGCGGACTGGTGGGGGGGTGTGTGAGAGGCTACAACACTCCCTATGTCACCGAAAACGGAACCGCGAGACGTAACACCGAAGCGGCCGAAAGCCCCCGCGCTGTCAGTCGAGCGGGCCACCGAGTTAGCGATCGATCTCTTCGGCGTCGGGGGTGCGGTCTTACCGCTGCCGAGCTACATCGACCAGAATTTCCTTGTTGAGGCGACGACCGGTGAGGCTTGGGTTCTGAAGGTCGCGAACCCTGCCGAGGAGGAGGCCGTAGTCGATTTCCAGAACCGGGCGATGGACCGGCTCGACGAGAC
>CBDUZY010000127.1:0-7223 GCA_965371825.1 uncultured bacterium | reverse complement strand
GCCGTTCAACCGGATCGGACTATCGACGCCGGGCGTCGGCCGGGAGAGTCCTTCTGCGATTCCCGGCAGGCAACAGTGTTTTTTCCGCCTCGCTTGGCTGCGTACAGCGCCTTGTCGGCCTGGGCAATCAGCTCGTGGCCATGCTGGCAGTCGTCGGCCGGGATGGACGCTACGCCGGCGCTCATTGAGAGGAATCGCTCCCGTCCCAGACGGCTCGTGTATTGACCGAACATCTTCACGAGTCGGTCAGCGATTGCCGTGGCCTGTTTGCCATTCGCACCGGGCAAGAGGAGGAGGAACTCGTCTCCGCCGTAGCGAATCGCGTGGTCGGTCGGTCGAATCGATCCGCGCAGCAGGGCACCGACGAACCTGAGCAGGGCGTCGCCGACTTGGTGTCCGTGAGCGTCGTTGTATTGCTTGAAGTTGTCCAGGTCGATCATCACGGCCGACAGGGAATCACCGCGTAACCGGTGGCCCTCGAAGAGGGGCTCGATCCGCTCGTCGAGAAAGGCTCGATTCCGCAAGCGTGTGAGTGCATCGGTGTGGGCGAGGTCCTTCGCCCGGCGCAACTTCCGATCGAAACCGGCTTCGCAATCACGGAGTTCTTGCCTGTTCCGCTGGGCGAGGCGCCGGGTGCGGGCGTCACTGTCCGCGAGGCTGTCCGCTAATTCGTCGAACCTCTCGGCGATTTGGGCGGTCTCGCGGAGCCTCGGCGGCGCCGTACCGGTCGTGTTCTTGGGGCGCCGGCGCGTCCGAGACGCTTCGACGGCCATGCGGCGGAGGGGCTGGGCTATCTGCAACTCGAACCATCGCTGTAGCGAACGGATACATAGCAGGGACATGGCACCGAAGAACAGGCCGAAGATGACCGTCGCCCCAAGCCACCCGGCGTCGCTTGAGGTTTGCTTCAGTATGACAACGACGCCATCGACCGAAGGTGACGGCCCGTTGCCGAACTTCACCACTGCCACGGCGACGGTGCAGGGTTCGCCGGTTGTCGGCGATCGCGTGCGAAATGGGTAGGCGTCGGCCTCGAGCGAACTGCGCAGGAGTTCGCGATGGGCAAGGCGATCGGGGTATACTTCTTGAAACCGGCCAAACGCGTCGATAGTCGCCGCGGCGACCAGCCCCTCGCTGTTTGCAACAAGTGTCGCAATCGCCTCCCCGAGGCCTTCGTTTGCGGCGGGCGCCAGTGCGGCGGCAAACAGTCGAGCGCGTTCCATGACGTCGCGTTGTGCGCGAACGCTCAAGAGCCTGTTGCTCGCTACACCGAACATGAGGACGGCGAATGCCAGGAGAAACAGCACCGTCCACCGGATCCGGCGGGCGAAGGCTGGGCTAACGGGTTGTAGTTTGTCGTGGCCCATAAAAACCTGGCGTACCGTTCCCGCATGTCCTCCCGGTGTCCCCGCGACACCTCGGGAGTTGCGGCGCAGGGTCGCGCACGCGGATCCGCCGCACATCCACCCCCTGCACTCCGGCGCACAGGTGGGGAGGTTGCGCAACGTCAAGCGTCGCCTTAAGGCGATCGGGCAGTATCCCTATTGAATGTACAATCTGTGACGCGTCGCAGTCTGCGGGTTATGGGACACGAGAGCGGCCGGTGCACCGTTCCATGCGAAACAGCGGAGTGGCGCCCACGGGAGATTGACGAGCGGCACCGGGTCAGAGCACCGGGCGCGAGCCCGGTGACAGGCGGGAGGGCTACGGGTGTCCGTGGGCTTGCGCCCACGGCTCTGATCGCGGTCCGCCGATCACCCGCGATTTCAAGTGAATTGGCGCACTAGCCCTGACCCGTGTATTCGGCGAACGTCTTGGGCGTCTCCCAAACGCGAACGGCGGATAGCGTGCGGGGTCCGAGTACGTTGACCAGCCGATCCCAAATCACTCGAGCGATGTTCTCGACAGTGGGGTTGAGCGAGGCGAACTCCGGACACTCTATGTTGAGGTTCTTGTGGTCCAGCGGTTCGATCACGCGTTCTCGGACCACCCGATCGAGGTGGGGAAGGTCGATTACCGTGCCTTTGCCCGAATCTGGAGTGCCACTTATTGTCACTTGAAGCACGTAGTTGTGTCCGTGTCCGTTGGGGTTGCCGCACTTTCCGAACGTGCGGCGGTTCTCTTCATCGGTAAAGTCCGGACAACGGAGGACATGAGCCGCGGAGAATTCAAAAGATTGCGTAAGGTTCACCATTGTCGGTTCCTTGCTCTCGACGGATAGGTAAGTGTGGGGTGACAGGTCAAGCCGCAGCGAGACCAGCCGGATGGACTTCGGGGTATCTGCAGCCGCCGGCGTGAAAGCGGCTAACAGGGTGCCTGCGACGTCTGATAGGCCTGGACATGGGGTGCTTACGCCCGCGGCTGTCAGTCCGCGAACCACGTGACGTCTAATGAGGAGTTCCAGCTTGCCGATGTCGCATGAGTATCCGGTGTGCTCGTCGACCGGTCCCTCCACGACGATGCGAATTGCGTGGTAGGCACCGACCGGATCTCCGCAAACGGTACCGGCCCACTTGTTGCCGGCCGGCACCGCGTCATCGCCGCCGGTTGGGCCATGCGGGAAGCACCTAAACTCGCGCATCAGTTTCATAACGTGTCGAATCCAATCCATTGCCCGGTCATGTGTCGGTCGACCGTTCGACCTCCGATCTACACGAGGTACTCGCCAGAGCGACCGCCGCGCAAACGGTCACGGCCGCCGTCTCGATGCGCAGAACCGTCGGGGCGACTCTCACTATGGTAGCTCCTGCTTCGCTTGCCGCCTCCCGCTCGTCGTCCGTCCAACCCCCCTCCGGACCGACCAGCACCATAATGGACGCTCCCGCCTCACGCTGTTGGAGGAGCGTCAAGAATGAGGTCGCGCCGGCGCGGAGGTCCGCGAGGGTCGTTGCGCCGTGGGCCGCGACTCCGTCGAGGACCTCGTCGAACGATTTCGGAGATGAGATCGCCGGAATCCACGCCCGTCCGGACTGCTTGCACGCCTCTATCGCCCGCCGCGTCCACCTGTCCACGAGGCCATGCCCGGGGCGGACCACGCTGTTTGCGGCGACGATCGGCTGGATGGCTGCGACGCCGAGTTCCGTACACTTCTCGATGAGGTATGCCTGCCGGGGGGCCTTCGGCAAAGCCACTGCGAGCGTAAGCCGAAAGGCAGACTCGAAGGGGATCCGCCGGACCCTCGTCACTTCCACCTGCATGCGTCGCCGGTCGGCTCGGACAACCGTCGCGATGCCCTCTCGCCCGGCGCCGTCGAACAGGACGACCTCGCCGCCGCGACGGACACGAAGCGAGCTGACGGCGTGGTGCGACTCCTCCGGCGACAGACCCTTCGGTCCTTCGGCCAGGTCCGGACAATAGAGGCGAATCTCGGACATGTGAGCGGATTATCGCTCGGAAGAGGTTAGGGGCAACCTAACCTCGTGCCGCCTCTAGACCGATAATGGGAAGGGTACAACCCGGTTTCTGCCATGGCTGACGAGCAACCACCCAACCCTGCATCTTCCGGTTCGCCGGAGAAGGCGGATTCGGACTCCGCCTCCGGCGCGACCCTGGATGACGTCCTTGCTGAGGCTGCGTCCCTTGCGTCGGACCTTTCGGAGGACGTGGGAACGCCGGAGGGGCCCCTTAAATCGGCCACGAGGAACGTTGAACCGGGCTCCGGGTCGGACATTGCCGAGGATCTCGACGCCGAACTCGCGAATCTCGAACGCCTCGTAGGCGATGCGTCTTCGCAGGTTGATCCCCAAACCGATCCTCAGGACTCACAACCGAACGGGACCGCTCCGGAAGAGGTTCCCGACTTCATGTCCGATCTGACCGGGCCAAGCCCCACACCGGAGGAGGCAGGGGTGTCAGAACCGTCCGACTCCGGGCTTTCGTTCGAGACCACAGCGCAGGATGCCTCCGACGACGCGACCGGCGAAGCGGGCCACGCTGAGGAATCACCCGGTTACGATGGTGGGTCCACGAAACCGGGTGCGTCCGGCACGGATGTCACGCCGGCTGACGCCGTTTCCGTGCCCTCGGAATCCGATGCGACGTCCAAGTCCAGCCCTATTGACGCCGGAACACCGGGAGTTGTGGGCAACATTCCGAGGTCAGCCCAGATCTCAACGAAGACCGACCACGTTCCGAGTTTGGAGGCGGACGTGCCGGCGGGTGACGCGGAGGGGGGTGGCGGTCCCAAGGGGTTGCGTGATCGCGGTTTGCAGGTCCTGATGACGTTGGGCGAGCGTGGGGTGACGATGCTCGAGGTTGCCGACCGTCCTACGGCCAAGCTTGGTACCTCCGCCCGGCAGATCATCGGTTGGGCCGCACTGGCCACGCTGGGAACAGCGCTGATTGTGCTTTTGATCTCGCTTCTCTAGAATCACTTCCCAGGCGGTTTTAATCGCTGCGCTTGCAAACACATGAGTATGCGCCTTGGGGGCTCGCCACGATGGAAGGCGACAAAACGACGAACGGTGATGTGAGAGACTCGGACCACCACTCCGCCGGCGCCCTCGTTTCAGTTTGGCGATTCGTGCGGTACATACCAGTGCTGTTAGTGATCCTCGCGGTTCGCTGCTATCAGATCGTCATCCGTCCGCACTTAATCGGCTGCTGCCGGTTCTACCCTACATGTAGTGAATACGCGATCGAGGCCCTGCGCACGCACGGTTTCGTTCGAGGTTCGGTGCTCGCGGCGCGCCGCCTCGGGCGCTGCCACCCGTTCTCGAGCGGAGGTATAGATCCCGTTCCTCGGTAGTCCTTCAGTTCGCCGACGCCTACGGGATGGAACTCACCACGCCGCGTCTATGGTTCGATAAACATGCGTGCTTTCCACGGGTCGCCGTGCTGCGCCTGCGGTGTCTTCACCGGTGAGCGCGGCGCCTGGATGTGCGGATAACGCGGCTGGATCATGACTGAACCCCAGGACAGCGCAATCGCGGCCGTTCTGGCACCGGACGAGGGTGCAAACTGCGCCGTGCGTCCCGCGGGTACTGTTGCCGCGTCTGAGCGAACTACGCCGGCACTCGCCGGGCAAGAGCGGGCGCAGGACCTTCCGCCATACCGCCCGGCGGTCCGCGCCCTGCTTCCAAGATGGTCGAGGATGCTCGGCGTTGCTCCCTGGCGAGAGCAGATCAGGCGCAGTCAATCGTCGAGTTCGGACCCAGCGCGTGCGCTGCTGCGCGAGCAAGGCTCAGCCTTGGGGGTGGGCATGCTGCTCGAGCTCGAACCGGATCGGCCCGACGCGTCCTACCTGCGGGAATGCGTCCGTGCTTCGCTGATCCGATGGCAGCTCTCGCTTCGGGGCGATGGGCGACCCGCAGCGCCGATATCGCGCCGAGACCCGCTGCACGCAACCGTCACCCTGCGCGTCGTACAGCTCTTGAGCGATGTGACTGGTTTCGTGACCGGATCGTTGCTGGAAGACGTTGCCCGGAACCTGCGCTGGCTGTCGCTGCGAAGTCGGGCAACTCCCTGGCTGGAAGCAGCCGGCATTTGCGCCCTCGCGGACGGAGCCTTGCTCGTTCGTGATATCCATCTGCTTAAGCGGGCTCGGCAGCGCCTTGGGGATCTGCTCGCACGGCAACACGAGGAGGGCTGGTTTGCCGAGCGGGGTGGGGCTGACATCGGCCGGCTGTCGCTGACACTCGACGCCCTCGCTCGTCTTTTCGTTCAGAATGAGTGGCCGGAGCTTTCGGATCCGCTGCGACGGTGTGTGAAGTTTCTTACCCATTTCGTGCAGCCGGACGGTTTGGCCGGCGGATGCTACGGCTCGTGCGACACCGGTTTCATCAGTCCTTACGGAGTGGAGCTGCTCGCCCCCACGATTCCCGAGGCGGCCCGCCTGGCGCGGATCTGTCGGTTCAGATTCGGTCGAACCTCTCCGGATCGGATCCTCACCTGGGACGACGAGTTGTGCACCTTGCTGGGCGGCGGCGTTGCCCTGGCGGCTATGAACGCATCCGCAAGCCTTCCCGATGAGACGACGCGGGAAACCGACCGTTCCGAGTATATGCACTTTCCCGGCGCGGGCCTGTCGATCTACAAAACCGACGCCTATCAGGCTGTCGTCAACACACGCAAAGGCGGAGCCCTTCGAATCACGTGGAGGGGTGGTGAAGGTACTTTGGATGATCCAGGCGTCACGGTCGTCTATCCCCATTCGGTTATAACCAGCCATCGACATGACCCCCGCACACGACAGAATGTCTCGCCCGCGTCGGCGGCGTCGGAGGGTGTGCTTCGTCGCAACCGTCGGGCGCGACGCGGTCTATGGGCCCGTTTGCGCCGGAGTCTTCGCCGCCTCACTAAACGGGCGGGGTTGGCACGCAGCACCGCGGAACCGACGAATGGGCCCAAAAGCCGGGACTCCCGCACCGAACGCAGCCGCCGGGCTCTCCTGCACGACCGCTTCGAGCGGGAGATCTCTTTCGATAGCGAGGGCGTGGTCATACGTGATCGCGTCCGCTGTCTGCGATCGCCCGATGCGGTTCTGCTCGAGCCGATGTCGCCAGGCTGCGCCGGCAGCATGATCGATGGATCCGCGGAATGCCAAACGGCCCACCTGCCGATCTTCGTGTCCGGTGGCAGACACCTCGAGCTGACACGCGTCTATCGCGGAGGACGGCTGGATGCCCAACATGCCGACAGCGGTAGCCGCCCCGGCCCCACAAGCAGTAGCGAAGCCTGACAGACGGCTTTCACAACCCTGGACCTCTCTCCACCAACGACGGACTGTCATCTTGCCGCCGCAGAGTCCGTCGTCTATGATGCCGGTCAAGTCGCCGTACTCTGTTCTCTGTCCACTGGTCTGACCAGGCGTGGTTCTGGTAGCGCGCGCGATGGCATTGCAGCCCGGCACACAACTCGGCTCGTATGAGATTTTGGGGCCGCTCGGCGCGGGCGGGATGGGGGAGGTCTACCGGGCGCGGGATTCCAAGCTCGACCGCGAGGTGGCGCTCAAGGTCTTGCCTGAGACCTTCGCCCGCGATCCGGAGCGAGTGGCCCGCTTCGAGCGTGAAGCCAAGGTCCTCGCTTTGCTTAACCATCCGAACATCGCAGCCATTCATGGGTTCGAGGAATCGGACGAGACACGGTTTCTCGTGCTGGAACTTGTCGAAGGCGAGACGCTCGCTGATGGGCTGCGAGGGGGGTCACTACCGGTTGACGAAGCGCTTGACGTCTGCAAGCAGATTGCTGAAGGGTTGGAAGCCGCACACGAACATGGTGTGATT
>CBDUZY010000126.1:0-7238 GCA_965371825.1 uncultured bacterium | reverse complement strand
TGGTGTAGTTAAACTCGGCTTGCCAATCGTTAATATTGTCGGTCAGCCCATCGTTGCGATAACTGCCCCTACAGGTCAATTCGCACGGCTCTCCAAATGGAATGAATCTCCCCGCCGCAAGCGGCGGGGAATGCAACCCCAAGAGATTCAAGAATCGACAAACCCAAAATGGTCATTTCACTTTGCGAAAGCCGTTTCCCAACAATCTAATGTCGCGACATGTATCGCTCTTCAACCGCAGAAACCTGTCGTCTTGCATACCCGGTCGACATCCATGTATCAGTGCGCCTTCGACCTGCCGAAGCAGGAGTACTCCTTCGGCCGCCGGCGAAATGGGTGCTCGCAGGCCGAAAATGTCCAGGTCGCGCACGTCGTCGCAAACCACGGCGGGACGCTGGTCGTCTTCTTGGAAAGAAAGATCGATGTTGTGCAATCTCAAGTTCTTCGCGTGGCGGCAGAAGAATCCGTAGGCCGGCAGCGTGCCGAACATTCTGCCGGAAGGGTAAGCGTTGATCTTCTCCGGAATCTCACGCCGTGCGTCCTCTATGGTCCCGCCGCCCTCAAACTCGATACGAATGTTATCGAGCGTGATGTTTTCGACCGGGAAGTCGGGGATCCCCGTGATCGAGCAACCCGTTGCAGAAGCGCCGCTCGCCTGCACGTTACTGATGATCACGTTACGAAGCGAGCCCATACCAGGTTGGGGAAGACCGGGAATCGGTCGAGCCCGGTTGCCCAGGCGAACGAAGATCGGCACTTTCACATTCTTCATCGTGATGTTCGATACCGTGATTCGATCGAGTGCCGCCCCGTCGACCATCTCGATCGCGATCCCGTCGCCACCCGTGTCATGGATCATGCAATTACTGATAGCGATGTCCTCGAATCCGCCGTTTGATTCGGTGCCTAGCTTCAACGCGCTGGCGAGACTACTGAGGACGCAGTTGGTGATCAGTACTCGCCGGCAGGGTCGCTCGGTCGTCGCTTTCAGAACGATGGCGTCGTCGCCCGTGTCGATGGAGCAATCGGAGATCCGTACATTCTGGCAACTGTCGATGTCGATCCCGTCACGGTTCTCGCGGATCTTGCTGTGGATGGAGATTCCGCTGATCGTCACATTCTCGCACGCCAGGTAATGCGACAGCCAGCGGGCGGAATCCCTAAAGCTCACGTTCTCCACGCGTACATTCTTGCACTCGCTGAACCGCAGAATGTAAGGCCGGCCTTTGTCGTCACCCGCTCGAGCCGGAAAATGTTCACCCTGCCCGTCGATCACGCCGCGACCCGCGAGTGTGATGTTCTCGACTCCTTCGGCATAGATCAGGCTCTTTGTGAATCGGGCGCGATAAAGATAGATGATCTCAGGCGTGATGTCGGGATAGTCGGCGATGTTCGTGCTGGCCAACAAGGTCGCGCCGCCTTCGACGAACAGAGTCACGTTGTTTTTCAGGCGGATCGTGCCCGAAAGAAATACTCCGCGCGACAAGGGGACCGTTCCCCCTCCGTCACGGGCCGCCGCATCGATCGCATTCTGGATGGCAACCGTGTCCAGCGTCTTTCCATCGCCGACCGCCCCGTAGCTCCGCACATTGTACACACCGCCGGCGGGCGATGCGGGGTCGGCGGCATCGGAGTGAAGCGAGGGAACACAAGCAAGGACTAAGATGGCAACCAAACGCTCTGAGCGGCTCAAACGCCTTGGAAATTTCATGACCGATCCCCTGGCTGTAAACATTAGCAGTCTCCATATCAAGTAACGCATCTGTTTTTTCCGCATCATGCGGTCATGCCGAGCACGGCGACGCACGCCGCCGTCAGCAAGGCTTTTCAATACATTTGCCTCAGACCTCCGCGCCGTTCATTAACGGTTGTATGCAGCCAGTGCGTCGTAAACGATCCAGGATCCCGACCGATCGTCACCACCGCTTTGGCATGGTCGTCTGACTGGTGAGTAACCAAGTCGCCCCAAGCATTCACAGGCTGTTCTATCGTCACTTTGCTTCCCAACATTTTGGCCAGATCGTCAAGATCATACACCAGCAAGGCGCCATGAACGGCGTTAGTCAGTTGGTCGTATGAGCGTTTCATCTCGATGATGTTTGACCACGAGATCAGCGAACGGATTAGTTTCACCGAACCAAACAAGTCGGGTTCCAGTGCCGCAGCGTGCAGCGCCGGCACGCCAACATTGCCCACTGCGATCATGCGAACCTGCCGGGGGCTTTCTGCCGCTTGGTGTTCGGTAAGCCATCTGGCGCACACGAGAATGTCTTCCGCGCGCATGCCGACGTAAGATAGTCCGACCACATACGCCGAGAACGCCTGCACTGATTCACGGACTCCGCGCAAGTCCACAGCCAGCACGTCGTGGCTCTCTTTCACCAGTTTTTCAATCGGCCCCCCTGAAGCTGCGTCGGCATTTCGGCCGTTTTCATGCAGATACAGCACGGCTTCTCGTGACGGAGTTTTCTTCGGCGCGAATATCTTCGCTTTCAGAACGATACCATCTTCCGTATCAAACGTCGTTTCGGTGATAGTGTAGCCCGGTCGCTCAATTACAGCAGACTCTTGCCGCTTTGGCTTCGGCAGTTCTTCGAGCTTGCGGATTCCCGCGATGTTGCGCACCTGACTGAGTAGCTCATCGCGATCCAGTTCCGTCCAATTCCGTTCACGGCGTTTAGCCAACTCCCTTTCGTAGTCTTGATTCAAGTCATAGACAGATCTTGCGCCGGCCAACAGCATGGTTTGGCCACCGGGCGTAGATTGGATCTCCTTGTCACTCAGTATCTTCATTGCCGGTTCCGTAACCGGTTTGTCGATGCCGAGTAGCCAACGCATCATCCACCGTGTGGAGGCTTCACGCAGTGGTGGATGGTAATGGTGTTTGCCGTCGTATTCGATCAGATCGATGCGCTCGGCGAAACCCATCCGGCCGTAGAGACGTTTCGCGGTGCGGAACGTCGCCCAAGTGCGGTCAATATCGGCACAAACGTCTTCCTTGGTGGCACAGATCAGGACCGGTGTCGGAGCACGCATCATCAACAGGTCGGCATGCCCCATGCCCCAGACAAGTTGGCCGAACACCTGATACTCGGCATCCGCGGTACGCCCTCCGTGCGGTGCACCGTCGATCATCCGTTCGAAATAGTTGGTAACGAAACAGCTAGGCGAAGCGGCGGCGATGCGATCATCCAAGGCCGTCAAGTACCCCGTCTGCGTGCCCCCACCGCTGTTGCCCATGCAACCAATGCGATTCGGATCGATCTCTGGACGCGATTGCAGATAGTCCACGCCGCGCATGCAGTCCCAGATCTCAAACCTCGCCGTGTTTCGACCAAGAAGGATGCAGCCTACTCCCACCATGGTATGGCCCAGACAGGTCTGCAATGCATGGCCGTCCTTGTCTAGCTGCGCATGACCGTCGTCGTCGATCAACTGAAGTCGCTCACCCTGGTCGATCGGATCGACGATTAACGCCGCGATACCGTTGAGCGCCAACAAAGCACATGCTTGCTGGTAGGCGACACTTGCCTTGCCGTTGGTAGAGTGGCCACACGGAACCAGAACGCCCGGATAGGGCGGTTTGTGTTGCTCTGCGTCGGGCAAGAACAACGCCGCGGTCACGTAGTGTTTGGGGTGACTTTCGAATAAGATCTTCTCGACGCGAAAGCCCTCGCGACGAATCACGCCCACGACACGAGCGTTCAACGGCGTGCGCTCTGGAAAGCCGCCAATCCGCCGAGTAAACGTATCTCGAAGACGCTTCTGATACTCGGCAATCTGCTCCGGCGTTGTACGGGCGTCGTATTCGCTTTGCCATTGTTCATATGCTTGTTGTGCCCGATGTCGAAGATAAGTTTTCATGGTGACGCCACGGCGGTCAGGCTCGACAGTTCCCTCCGGTTCGGCCGCGCTCAACGAGACGCCGATCACCGTGGGTATCATGAATGCCACGGCCAGCAACAGTCTCTTGCACATTTGTTTCATCTCCAGGCTGTTCAGTTAAGGTTGTATGCAAGTACCGCGTCGTAAACGATCCACGATCCCGATCGATCGTCGGCGTGCCGAAACACGGTTCCGTTCACCGATCCACCCGCGGCGCCATCCAAAGCAAGGTCTTCGACCAGCTTCGTGTCGAGCCGGTCATCTTCGACGCGAAGACAGAACCGGTTGTTTTCCAGGGAAACCTCGATCGTGATATTGTACCATCGATCGGTCTGGTAGCCGGCAATGTCAATGTCAGCGCCCTTGGGGTCGAAGGACGTGATGCGTCCAGCCTCGGCGAAGCTGATCGTCACTACGGCTTTCCCGTTCTGGTCGACCAACGTGAAGGAACTCCGCCGATCCGCCTGCCCCATTTTGGCCCGAAATTGGACGACAACATCACCGGTCGCAGCGGATGTGAAGGGCAACTCGGCCGTGGGAGCGCCCGTCGAATGAGCCGTCGTCTGTAGCTTCAAGCTCTGAAGCTCCAAGGGCGTGTAGCGGGGAACCGTTCGCAGATCGAAGACCGTGGGCCGGATCTGGGCATCGTAGTCAGGGTTATCGACCACCTGGACCGTACCGCCGTTGGGCTCGGCACGCCAACCAACGGGCACGCTGCCGGGCGAAACGTCGTGGAAGTTCTCGTATGCCAACAGCGACGGCCTGACGAACACAATGTACGGATATGCTCTTCCACTTGGCAGGTTCTTGCCCAAGGTCACCTTTCCGGCCGGGAATTCCTTCGCGAACAGCTCATAGGTAACGGTCTTGTCGGCCGGACGGTTACGGTACCGGTAGGGCCACCCCCAGAAACCGACCTCGACTGTTTGGTCTGCCTTGGCGAATCCTCGGGAGGAGATCCAGTCGAGCTGTTGATTCTTCTGCTTCGCGACATAGACCGTGGCTTTCCCCTTCAGCGTGAAGCTGTAGGCCAGTCCATAGTCAGGCACAAAGTCGCTCCATTTGCGGTACGTTCTTTGTACGCCCCGGATCTGAAAAACGCGGTCCAAAGGCAAGGCCGTGATCGAGGATGACGCCCCGTTGAACATAGAGCCTTGAATCCGCTCCGACTGGGATCCATAGGCAATATCGCCGGTCCGGGTAAAACCATGCATCACCACGTTGCCCATATAAGGGCGGCGTTGCGGCTGAACATCGGTCACGAAGTTCATCGAGTCGACTTCGAGACTCAGCCTCGCTTTCTGGTAGAGATTATACAGAAGATAGAAGTCCTTGTTCGTCGCGCTTCGGTGCCAGTACTTCCACTTTTCGGTCGATCTCGAGTGGTGGAACGCCGCGTTCAATTCATCGACTAGCGGCCGAACGGACAACAACGCGGCCAGTGCTCCTTTTCGATCGTTGGTCTTCAGGCATTCAATGGCATCGTTGGTGGCGATTGACAGCGCATAGATACCACGGATCTTTTGAATGGTGTCGATCAGTTCGCAAGTGAAGAAGTAGCGGCGGTCCTTGGGAATCGAGGGCAAAAGACCCTGGGCTTGCCGCAGCACGTCCCCAAGATCTCGAATGCCCTGCTCGTAGATGTCCCGTTTGTACCGATAGTTGACCACTACGCCGTCACGATTACCGTTCTTGACATTGTTCAAGTTGGCAATGACCGTGAAGAGCGGCTCCAACACCTTGTAGTAGAGCGTCACCTTCTTAAACCCGTCGTCGCGCATGACGTGGGGATACTTTTCGTAATACTGATCGTAGAGTGCGAGGACCTTCGGACCGGCCTCTGCGCCAAACTCCTCCTTGCAGTATTTGAGCATATACTCGCGGTGCTTGAACGCCGGGTAATCCCACAACATTTCGGCGATGGCGCGGATTTCGAGCTGCTGGGGACGCAGCACGTTCATGGCCAGCAGCATATGCTGGGTATCGCCGCGCTGGTACATGGCGTCGATATTGGGAATGAGGTATTTTGCGATATTCGTACACTTGGCGATCTGCGGTCCGCCACCGAAATACTGCGTGTGAAAGTACTGGCCATAGTTCCGCTTCGGGTCACGCGGTTCGGTCCAGAATCGCTTGGAGTAGGCCATGCCGCTCATGCCGGCATCGCCGAACCCTGTCGTGACGCCCTCGGGCACGGTAACCCAACCCTGGTCGTAGAGCCGTCCCACCTCGGCGTAAAGCGTCGTCATCATTTCCAGGTCGGGGTTGGGATCGAGCTCGCGGACAAGCTTTGCCTGATCGGCAATGGCTCGGCTGAGAATCCCGGCTCTTTCTTCGTCGGTCCCGCCGTTGGAAGAGGTCGGTTCCGAATAGGGCGCATCGGCCCAGCCACGAAGATTGAGCTCCCAAACCACTTGGGGCGAGAACCGAGCCCATCTTCCAATGTAGTAGCTCCAGAACTCGCGGAAGGCGTCGGGGTGCTTTTGATAGGAGTAGACGTCGGGCTTTCCGTTCGGGTTGTGATTATCCCAATAGTTACTCCAGAACCCGCTGTCCGCGCCGACACCTTCCATCTGATGTTGCGTGACGAACAGTCCCCGCTCGACGGCGCGCTGCAACCGCTCGCGGTCCGGTTGCCAATCGACGTCGATGAAATACCAGGTGAACATGTTCATCTTCAACCGCAACGCCGCCTCCCACAAACGTTCAAAGGCCTCGTTGTCGATCGAAAACATGTAACGGCCATAGCGGGCTCGCTTGACCAGGCCACTTTCAATCCACTCGATCAATTGCGGATGATCGTTGAGCGTCCAGCCACGATATTTCCACGTCGGCTCCTTGCTGGGGCCAAAGTCGATGCCGTCGTCGTAACACAATTCGCTTCGAGTCGCCGGCTCGTGGTCGGCCCAGAACCAGAGCGGATCGACGCCCATGTGCTTGTGCTCGAAGTCGTAGATGCCGAAGATCGTTCCCCGCACATTGCTGCCGGCGATAGCCAGCACCTGCTGTTTGCCGCCCACGTCGTTGAGCACACGGTGCTTAAAGCATTCCCATTTACCGTCGAGATCGTCGGTCGGGACCTCAACGGACTTCAACAGGGCCTTGCCTTCAGGGCAGTTGGCGGTTCCGATGACGACGCACTTGCCCGAAGCCTCGTCGAGCGCGTGTACGATGTTCGGCGTAAGTCCCGTTATCTTGGTGATATCGCGCTGCAGATCCTTGGCCGCGCGAAGGACTCCTTTGTGCTCCGTTTTCGCCAGCACGATGTAGGCTACCTCCGTGCCTTTGGCCAACTCCAATTGGGTGGCAGCCTTCGTTTCGGAATCGGCGGACTGATCGTCCGCGGCCACGAG
>CBDUZY010000125.1:0-7238 GCA_965371825.1 uncultured bacterium | reverse complement strand
TCGTGACGGTACATCCACACGACCAGCCACAGCAGGGCGATGAGCCCGGCGAGTGCGGCAAGGGCGACCCATCCCTCCGGGAGATGGCGCAACTCGGTAACGAACCGGGTCTGGTCACGACCGGCGGCGGCAAGTATTTGAGTGACTGAACTAATCGGTATCACGTTCCCAAACCGGTCTGGACTCGACGGGACCGCTCCATCACTGTCGCGGCTCTGATCGACGGCATGATCCCGGAGTCTTGCTCCATCAACCTATCGTCTCCTGCCCCACAGCCAGGCAAGACTCTGCTCCGCCACCAAGACGACCGCCAGGGTAATCAGCAGCGGTCGCCACAATTCCGTTCGAGCCTCGCTCGCGCCCTCTCTGAGCTCATCGAGGCCTGAGATATAGGTAAAGTCGAGCCCGCCCATCGCCCGCCGCAGCTCGTCTTCGCGGGCCATCGCAAGGTCGCTCTCCCGTGGGTCGACGTTCACGGCGGCAAGCCTGATGTGCTCACCACCGTCATGGCGTCGCAAAACGAACTGGTAGAAGCCGGCGCTCTCGGTGTGCTCCCAGCGCAGGGTGAGGCCGTCACCGTCGCCTGTGGGAGTCGCCGTAACGACCACCTCGGGCTCGTTCGGAAACGCCGGCGTGCGCACGATCGCTTCCGACTCGAAGACCGCCGGGTCGAACGGCAGCTCGATCGTCGCTGCGACCCATTGTCCCACGCCCTGCTCACCGCGGCGGGCGATGCCGCGCACGAGTTCCATCATCACCGGCAGGTAAGTTGGATGATCCGGCCAGAGATTCCACTCCTTGTCGGCCGTGCTGGTGATCAACACGACCCGACCGAGACCGAACCGGCGCTCGACGATCGCGGGATGTCCGTCGGGATCATCGAAGCGGGCGATGACGTGTGCCGGGGAGGCTGTTGCCCCCGCGCCGACTTCCTGATCGTCGGTGTTCTCCACGCCGCCGCTTGGGTCCGTTTGATCATCTGTCGCGCGGAACGGGCGGCAGGCGAAGAACTCGAAGAAAGGAATCCGCCCTATGCCCAACGGATCATCCTCCCGTCCGACGCCGCGCATGGCGGGGTGCAGGCGATCGGTTACGACCAGAGTCGCGGGTTCGGCCGGTCGCAACACCTCCAGAAGCTCTGCCGGTGACAGCCCTTCTCCCGATCGATAGAACGCCGCGTTATACAGATTCGCGTCCACCTGGTCGCCGGGTAGGATCATGACCCCGCCGCCTTGCCGCACGAAGCGCTCCAACGACGCGACCGCTGACTCGCTGAGGCGGTAGATGTTGGCAAGAACAACGACATCGAAGGTGGCGAAGTGCACCTCTTCGAGACCGGCTTCGTCGACCACGACAATCTCGTGGCCGCTGAACACCTCGCCTTCAGGCCGGAGGGCCGTCGCGAGCAGGGCAACCTCGTCGCCGTATGCGTCCTCCGACGGTTCGCCATTGACAATCAGAATCCGGACGGCGCCGACTACCTCGGCTGCCAGAAAACGCGCATTGTCGAGGGGCAGGGCGTCGGGCGGCAGGTCGATTCTCACGCCGGCGTCACCGGTTCGCAGGAATTGGGCCTCCAGTTCGACGGACACGGTCTGCCGCTCGCCAAGTGCAGGGATCTCTTCCGATTCCTGCAGTCGGTCACCGACGCTTACGTGCAATTCGAGCTGATCAAGTGATCGAGATGAGTAATTGGCCACTTCCGTACGGAGCGTGCCCGCGGTTCCGGCCACCATTCGGCCGCCTTTCAGCGTCAGGCCGATCAGCGCGGAGTTGGATGCGTTCTCATCACCGACGTTGACGAACAGGACCCGCAGGCCTCGGGTGTCGCCCGCCCAGCCGAGCAGCGGATCCGCTGCGGTCGAGCCGGTGTCTTCCGTCGCTGCGCCTGGCCCCTCGCGGTCGCGAGTCGCCGCCCAGTCCACCCGTTGGAAGTCGCTGATAACGTAGACGACGGCGCTTAGGGTGCTCTCCTCGCGCTCGAGCACCTCGACTATGCCCTCGAACACCGATGGAACATCGATCGAGCGCTGCGAGGGGCTCAACCCCTCGAGGCGGGCCAGCAACTGCTCGAAGTGGGCGCTGTCGAGAAAGGCGCCGGAGACTACGGGTTTATCGACCGCCGACATCCGCAAGATTGTCACGCTGTCGTCGGGGGATTCCTCGCGAATCATTTCCAGCAGGTTGCGGGCGGAAAGCTTTACCCGGGCGAACGTGCTGCCGTCGGCTGACTCGTAGGAGGTGCTGAACGAGTCGTCCAGAACGAGCACGCGTTCGCTGTGACGCGAGCCGCCAAGCGCCGAAGCGAAGCTCGCCGGACTGATGAACGGGCGGGCTACGACCATTCCGATCAGAAAGACCGCCAGGCACCGAAGGGCGAGGAGTATCCACTCCTCCATGCGAATGCGTCGCCGGTTGCGGCGTTCGGCATCGATGAGGAAGTCCATGGCCGCCCAGCGGATTCGTTTGAACCGCCGCCGGGCGAGCAGGTGAATCAGGATGGGCACAGCCATTGCCGCGGCGCCCGCGGTAACGAGCCCGGGTGTGATGAAGGCGGCAAGGATGGGTAACGATGGGCCCATTAGCAAAGCCTCGGGCCTTCCGCATTCGGAATGCGGAATGGCGAGTGCAGAATGGTGAATGCGGAATGCGGAATGCTGAAGATGGAGTCCGACATCGTCATTTGTCTGTCAACACTCGCCGCTCCCTCACGGTCGCGGTTCGGATCATCCTTCATACCTGCCGCTCCCTCACGGTCGCGGTTCGGATCATCCTTCACACCCGCCGCTCCCTCACGGTCGCGGTTCGGATTATCCTTCATACCTGCCGCTCCCTCATGGTCGCGGTACTGATCATCCTTCATCTTTCATCCTTCCACCTTCATCCTTGTGTCACGCCGTTGCCCGCCGGCGGTGCATGCGAGCCGCCAGGAAGGTGGTCAGGGCGATGTCCAGACTGTCAGCCGTATCTATGAGTGCGTAGTCGATTCTCTGGTCCAGACAGGCCCGTCGGATTCGGCGAAGGAACGATTCCAGGGCGTCCAGGTAGCTTCGCCGCAATGACTGTGGATCGGTGAGCACTTCCAGATCGACGTCCTCCAAGCCCTCGAACAGGGTGCGATCGGAGAAGGGGAACTGCAGCTCGTCGTGGTCGAGCACGTGGAGCACGAGCACGTCGTGCCCGCCGTATCTGAACCGCTGGAGCCCCGCGATCACGTCATCCACGTCGCAGAGCAGGTCGGAGAGGATCACCACCATGCCGCGGCGCGGAATCTGTCCGGCGAGTGTCGGCAAGAAGACGCTAAGGTCGGTCTTGTTCGCCGGGGTGGCTGATTCGATCGTTTGGGCGAGGCCCACGAGCGATGCGCGGCTCGTCGAGACCGGGATCTGGCGGACGATGTCGTTGTCGAAGAGCGTCAAGCCCACGCCGTCCTGCTGGTAGATCAGAAGGTGGGCCAGCGACGCCGTGAGCGTGGCGGCGTAGTCCCATTTGGTCATTCGGCCGGTGGTCTGGAAGTCGTGATAGGCCATGGACGCCGAACAGTCGAGCAGCAAGTGTACCCGCATGTTCGTTTCTTCCTCGTACTCCTTGATGAAGTACCGATCAGCCTTCCCATACACGCGCCAGTCAATGTGCCGGATGTCGTCACCGGGGACGTACGGGCGGTGGTTGGCGAACTCCACGCTAAAGCCCTTGTAGGGGCTCTTGTGCATGCCGCTTACGAACCCCTCCACGACGTGGCGGGCTCGAAGCTCGAGGCGCGAGATCTTGCTCAGAACCTCAGGTTGAAAGTACTTTGCGAATGTGCTCATCGTCGTCCAAGTGGGTCTTGTGTGGGTCAATCGCGGAGAGCAGGTCGTCGACCATGCGATCCGACGTATAGCCTTCCGCCTCCGCGGAGAAGTTGGTCACGATTCTGTGTCGAAGCACAGGGTGGGCGAGAGCCCGGATGTCGTCGGCTGACACGTGGTCGCGTCCCTGTAACGCGGCTCGTGCCTTCCCGCCGAGGAGCAGGGCTTGAACCGCCCGCGGTCCCGCGCCCCAAGTGATCATCTTGCTGACGAACTCCGGGCTCGAGGGCTCGTCCGGTCGAGTCGCGCGTACGAGGTCCAGGGCGTGACGAACGATGTCCGGGGCGGCAGGCACGCGTCGCACGAGTCCCTGAAACCTGAGGATATCCTCTCCGGAGAGAATGGCTTCGACCTGTGGATCGGCGAGACCGGTGGTCCGGTCCGCCACGGCGTACTCGTCATCGTAAGTCGGGTAACCGATGAAGACCTTGAACAAAAACCTGTCCTGTTGAGCCTCGGGCAGAGGGTAGGTTCCCTCCTGCTCGATCGGGTTCTGTGTGGCGAGAACGAAGAAGGGTGGGGCAAGGTCATGGCGTACGCCGCCGGCGGTCACCTGTCGTTCCTGCATCGCCTCGAGCAGCGCCGCCTGGGTCTTGGGGGGTGTCCGATTGATCTCGTCGGCGAGGATCACGTTGGCGAAGATCGGACCGCGAAGAAATTTGAACTCGCGGCTCTTGGTCGAACGATCCTCGTGGATGACCTCCGTTCCGGTTATGTCCGAAGGCATCAGGTCCGGAGTGAACTGAATCCGGTTGAACGAGAGGTTCAGGCAGCGAGCCAGCGTGGAGATGGTCAAGGTTTTGGCGAGTCCGGGCACTCCTTCGAGGATGCAGTGTCCGCCGGCGAACAGGGCGATCAGCAATTGATCTAGGACTTCCTCCTGTCCCACGATGACCTTGGCCAGTTCACCGCGGATTCGGGCGTGGGCCGTGCGGAGCTGCTCGACCGCCGCCGCATCATCCTCGACCGTCTTCCCCGCCGGGGAGGTGGTCATTCCTGTTTCATCGCTCATAAGCTACTCCGAGTTAGCAGTCGTTCGGGGCTCGGCGGATGGCACCGCCAACGCACCCGCAGTTTCCTCTCTCCTCCGCCTTCCACCATCCCGTTCACTGTTGCATTATCGGAAGCTGCTGGTAGGGGAGTTGAAGAATGATTAGTGCCACAGCCGTGTCATACACGTCACCCACCGCATCGCCGAACCACGATCCGTTCACGCGCTGTTGTCCCAGCAAGTAGTCGCGGCGCCGGGGGAAGTATCCATCCCAGTCCGGATCGGACGAGACGAACAACGCCTGGGACCAGTAGAGGTGCAGGTAGTAATCGTGCCCACCCTGGATGGCGTCGGGCTCGATCCGCGACTTGCAGTATTCGAGGGCCTTCAAAGCCTGCGGGTGCTTATACTCCCCCGCGTTGTACCAGCAAAGGACGGCCGCGGCTGAGATCGGCGTTCGCGAGCCGCCGCGGCGCTGCCGTAGTGAGTACCGGATTCCACCGTCGGTGTTTTGCGACTTGATCAGGTAGTCCATGGCGTCGTCGATCACTTCCTTGGGGACGGCGATGCCGACGCTGCGACACGACCGCAGGGCTTGAACCTGTGTGACGGTCACGGAGCCCTCGTCGCTGCGTCCGTCGGGAGTATATATCCAGCCCCCGGCATGACTTTGGGCCCGAGCGGTCAACCGAACCGCGCGAACCAGCGTATCATGGATCTGTTGAGCACGGACGGGGTCCTCGGTCATTCCGTATAGCTGACTGAGGAAGAGCATGGCGAAGCCATGGCCGTACATCGGACGGGCCTCCTCTTCGCCTCCCGTAATCAGACCGGACGGTCGCACCGACCGCAGAATGTAGTTGGTCGCCCGGTCTATCTGTGGTGCATACCGGCCTTGCGTCGTGGTGTTGCCGTCCATGAGCAGGGCGATCCCGGCGAGGGCCGTCATTGCGACGGGGTATGCCCCCTGCCCGCTGCTGTTCGACCAGGAGCCCCTGCGCTCTTGCACACGAGCTAGAAACGCGAGGCCTCGATCGATCGCCTCTACAGTCTTGGGCGTCATCCCATCCGGAAGACGAGGCGCGGGAATGCGCGGAGTCGATGGCTGTCCGGCTTGGCGCTGCCCGGTTTCCGGAGATTGGGCCTCACAAAGATGCGGCGATGCGATGAGGAACAACGCCGCCGCTACGGACCACTTCAGCAACCGTGAGGGCCCACGCAACCTCCGAGAATCGGCAAGCCGAATCGCCGTGAGGCTGCGGCGGCGACCGAACGGCTTGCTTTCCATGCAAAGCAAACGTGCCCGTGACGTGTTTCCGGTGTCGCAAGTTCGCACTAGAAGTCACTCTCCGCTTCCGCCGGGACGGGTGCGGTCTTGAATGCCTGAATACTCTTACTGGTTCCCACGATAATGGTGCCCGGTCCGATCAACATGTCGTCGCTCATCTGCGTGCCGGAGGTCGTCGACGGCAGGTCGATCGCGCTGCCCGAATTGAGTCCCGTCTGCAGGTCGATGGTCGTCAGAGCTACGCTGGTAGTACGTACGGCGATGCCTCCGGGTTTGACCGCGCTTCCGCGACTCGCCACCATCACCGGCAGCGCCCCATCCACCGCTCTCAGCGGAGGTGGTGATCCGAGGACCGGTGTGAGATCCTTACGCTCCCAGATTTCCTCGCCTGTTGCGACGTCGAACGCCGTGAGGTCCACGATCGTGCGTTGCCCCTGGTGCGACTCGGTCTGGACAACGAGCGTACCATCGATGAAGAGCCCGTCCGTTACCGGTGCAACGGTCGCAACCTGTTGCTCGAGCACGACCTCTCCCGTCGATACATCGATTATCAGAACGTCCCCACCGAGCAGGCCGACACCCAAGTACCCCTCCTGCGGCTCGAAGAGCTGAGCGAGGGGCTTGGTGACCTCGAATCTCCAGGCCGATGTTCCGTCCCTTATGTTCACGGCCAGCACGGCGTCCGACTTTCCCGTCGAGTCCGGACCGCACAACATGCCCCCCGTCCAAATCAGCCGAACGGGCCTGGCGTCGGGGTCCGGTTGCCCAAAGAGCACCTGTCCGATCATGCGCCCGTCGGCGCGGTTGAGGACGTGGACGCGCTGCTGGGAGGGGTCGGTTGTTATCACACAGTCGTCACCCATCCGAAGGGAGGCCACGGGCTCGCCTCGAAGGTCACGCTCCCACACGGTCGACCCGTCGAGCATTCGCATAAGAGTCAACCGTCCGTCTCGGGGCATTGCGGCGAGGAGTCCGTTTTCCACCGCCATTGCCGAGTCCGGTCGTTGTCGATCGGATGCTTCGGGCACGTCGCAGGGTCTGACCCAAAGACGTCGGCCGGTCGCCAATCCGACGGCGAAGAGCCCGCCGGCATCGTGGAAGACGGCAA
>CBDUZY010000124.1:0-7271 GCA_965371825.1 uncultured bacterium | reverse complement strand
ACCGCGATCGACGCTCCGATCACCACGGGCGAGACCGTGTTCGAGAAAAGATAGGGCCGGGAGCGCTGGCGAAGCAGCTCGATTATCTCCGCCCGACCGGAGGTGAATCCGCCCGACGCCCCGCCCAGCGCCTTGCCGAGTGTCGAGGTGATGACATCGACGCGCCCGCTCGCCCCGCAGTGCTCCGCCGATCCGCGCCCGGTCTTGCCCATGAATCCCGTGCAGTGGCTGTCGTCAACCATGACGATGGCGTCGTGTTTGTCGGCCAAGTCGCAGATTTCGTCGATCTTGGCCACCGTGCCGTCCATGCTGAATGCCCCGTCGGTTGCGACCATTCGATAGCGGACCCCGGCGGTTTCCTCGAGCTTGCCCTCCAGGTCGGCCATGTCGCTGTTCTTATAGATGTAGCGGTTGGCTTTACACAGGCGGATGCCGTCGATTATCGAGGCGTGGTTGAGCTGATCGGTAATGATGGCGTCGTCGGGGCCCAGCAGCGGCTCGAACAGTCCGCCGTTGGCGTCAAAGCAGGCGACATAAAGGATCGTGTCGTCGGTGCCGAGGAACTCGCTGATCTTGCGCTCGAGCTTCCGGTGGATGTCTTGGGTCCCGCAGATGAAGCGGACGCTGCTCAGGCCGTACCCGTGAGTGTCGAGCACGTTGCGGGCCGCCTCGAGCACCTTCGGGTGCGACGACAGGCCCAGGTAGTTGTTGGCGCAGAAGTTGACAACCGCCCGCGGCGGATCGCCCTCCGGGTAGACGACGCGGATATCGGCCGCCTGCGGCGTGAGGATCTCGCGCTCCTCCTTATATAATCCGGCCTCGCGGATCGAGGTCAGCTCTCGTTGAAGGTCCTGTTTCATTCTGTTGAACATGGCGTCGCTCCTGCAAAACCTGCGGTATGGGCATCACTCTGTTGCGTCGGCGGCGATTATCGCGCGCCGCTCGCGGCGCGGCAAACGGCCCACCCGCGACAGCTACTTGCCGACGGGGTGCGGTTTCAGGTATAAACGGCGGAGGCTTCGCAGACGACCCGCCCACGCCGCTCCGGTGAAGCTCCGGCGCAAACCGGGCAAAGTTGCGGACCGCGAGCTTGGAATCCTGAGTCCGAACTCTGTCGCTTTGACAACGCGAGGATGATGCTATGTCGCAAACCGGGAATATGATCCGAATGGTCGCCGCCGTTTCGTTGACGTTGATGCTCAGCGGCGCGGCGTTCGGTGAGGTGTCAATCCGCCTCACCGGGGTACCCGAGACTCTGAACCTGCCGGTGCCGCTGGGAACGAACCCCATGCTAAGCGCCACGATCACGGGTGGGGAAGTGAAGTCCGTCTGGATGGGATCCAACGAATCGTCAGGCGCTTCCGCACGCGTTCCGCTCTCCAAAGTCGGAGAGGGTGAGTTTCAGATAAACCTGGGCGAGCGCGCCGTGTTCGACCTACTCAAGTCGCAAGACAAAGACGGGGAGTTTCGGATCTTCGCCGAGACGACCGCAGGCGCAACCATCAAGAGCGCTTCGGTTCGTTTCAGCACGCGATCCATTCCGAAGCGTTTGGATTTCCCGTGGGACGAAGCGAAGATCACCCTGTTCCAGCGGTCGCTCACCGAGCTTCCGGGTTCCGACGGGGCCCTTCGCGTGCAGCTCGGCGTGGTCACAGTCGGGCAAGTCCTCGTCTCCGTCTACGGGCCCAACAACGAGATCCTCGTCGATCTCAAACGTATGCGGGTGGAAGACGCGCTACGCCTCTCGTTGGACGAAGCTGAATACGTTATCCACCTCGACAAGCTGTTCGACTCCGGAGCAATAAGGGACTTCGCCATCTTTACGATCATGCCGACACGCACTTGGGAACGACGCCGAATCCTGCGCCTGTGCAAAATGGTGGAGGAAACGGACGTCATCTTCATTCGCGATGAACATATGATGGGAAACGAGAGCTTCGCCACGTTCATGCGCGGCAAACTCGAGAAGTACGGCGCCAAGAACCCGACACTCACGAAGTTCATCGACGAATCGTGCACTCGCTCGCCCACCACCGGCGAGCCGTATGGAATCAAGCTCCTCAGCGGGACCGAGGGCGGTGCCGCCGCCTGGCTTCACAGCATGGCCGAGGAAATCCGCGACGCGACGAGGTAGTAGAATCCGGCGCGGCACGCCGACTTGCGCGCGTGCGTGGCGTCGTGCACCGCGACATTCCGAAGTCAGAAGGTTCGCTCGACGAATCCGGTGTCTACGGTGCCCGCTATGAAGTTCGGGTGGGCCAGGACCTTCTGGTGGAAGGGTATGGTCGTCTTTAGAGGCTCGATCGTGAACTCGCCGAGGGCGCGCTGCATGCAGCGGATCGCCTCGGGCCGCGTAGGCTGGTAGACCACGAGCTTGGCGAGCAGCGAATCGTACCTCGGCGAGAGTCGGTAGCCTTCGTACGCGTGGGTGTCGACGCGCACTCCGAAGCCGCCGGGCGGGCGGAACTTTTCGATTACGCCGGCACAGGGACGGAACTTCTCGTCGGGGTCCTCAGCATTGATGCGGCATTCGATGGCATGACCGCGCGGCTTGACGGCCCGTTGGTTGAAATCCAACTTCTCCCCGGCGGCCGACCGAATCTGCGCCTTGATGAGGTCGATGCCCGTAGTGAGTTCCGTAACGGGGTGCTCGACTTGAATCCTGGCGTTGACCTCGATGAAGTAGAATTTGCCCTTCGCGCCCACGAGGAACTCGACCGTGCCGGCGTTGTCGTACCCGGCCGCCTTGGCCAGCTTTACCGCCGCGGAACAAAGGTCGCTACGAGTACGAGGCTCGATCGCGGGCGAGGGTGATTCCTCGACGAGTTTCTGGTAGCGGCGTTGAAGCGTGCAATCGCGCTCGGCCAGGTGAACCACGTTGCCGTGCCGATCCGCGATGAGCTGCACTTCGACGTGGCGAGGCCGGTCGAGGTAGCGCTCGATGTAGACATCCGTGCTGCTGAACGCGCCTTCCGCCTCCTGCTTGGCTTGCTTGAGCACCCCGAGCAGGTCCGTCTTGTCGTGAACGACGCGCATGCCCCGCCCACCACCGCCGGCTGACGCCTTGATGATGACCGGGAAACCGATCTTCTCGGCGATGCTGATCGTCTCGTTGTCGTCCTCGAGCACGCCGTCGCTGCCGGGCACGATGGGCACCCTGACCTTTTTGGCGAGTGCCCGGGCGGCGGCCTTGTCGCCCAAACGGCGCATCGATTCGGCGCTGGGCCCGATGAACTCGATGTTGCCCGCCCGGCACTTCTCGGCGAAAGCGGCGTTTTCAGCAAGGAAACCGTAGCCGGGGTGAACGGCTTCAGACCCGGAGACCTCCGCAGCCGCGATTAGGCGGTCGCTCTTGAGGTAGCTATCTTTCGGGGCGGGGCCTCCGATGCATATCGACCGGTCCGCCTGATCGAGATATGCCGCCCCCCGGTCCTCCTCGGAGAACACGCAGACCGTCTCCACGTTCAACTCGCGGCACGCGCGGATGATCCGTAGTGCGATCTCTCCGCGGTTGGCAATGAGAATACGTCGGAACATAGAACTCCAGCGCAGCTAACGTACGGACAACGAAAAGATCGACAGGCCGGCGATGCGCCCGACCGCCGTCGAGGCAAGATTCACACGGGTCGGACCAGGAAGAGAGGCTGACCGTACTCGACCGCCTCCGCATTCTTCACCAGGATCTTCTCGATGGTCCCGGTCGTCTCCGCCTTGATCTCACTGAACACCTTCATCGCCTCGAGGATGCACACCACGGTCGTGGGACTCACGTGACTACCGACCTGCACGTAGGACGGCGAGTCGGGATCCGGCGCCGTGTAGAACGTCCCGACCATCGGCGATCGAATCTCGACAAAGTCGACCGGAACGACCTCTCCGGGCAGCTTCGCCTCGGGCGGCGGCCCGCCACCGGCGTCCGCAGGCGCTGCCACCGGCGCAACCGCACTCGCGGGCAGCGCCGCGATCTCGGTCGCCATCGGATTGGGTCGCCGCAGGGTGATCTCCTGGTCGCCGTTGCGCACGTTCAACTCGATCAGGTCGTTGGCGACCATCATTTCGACGAGTTCGCGAATCTTTTGAATATCTGGCAAGGCAAACAGCTCCGCAATAGAAGACCCGTTGCTCCGTCGCGACTCGCGGTTACTTACCGGATGACCGAGCCCCGGAGCGTCTTCCTGAAGCTGGTCAAAGAGCGGCATCCGGCTCGAGTGACCAGCACGTCATCCTCGACGCGAACGCCACCGACCCCGGGCAGGTAGATGCCCGGCTCGACCGTCACCACCATCCCCGCCGCCAGCTTCTCCTTCGACCGCCAACTAAGCGACGGTCCTTCGTGTACGTCCAACCCCAGTCCGTGTCCCAGTCCGTGGTTGAACTTATCGCCGTACCCGGCGTCGGTGATCATCTTCCGGGCAACGTCGTCGATGTCACACATCCGGCGCCCGGGACGAAGCTCAGCGATCGCCGCCTCCTGGGCCTTTAGCGTGATCTTGTAGATCTCGGCGATCTTCGGAGGAATGCTACCGACGAAGACCATTCTGGTCAAATCGCTGCAATATCCGCCGACCCGTGCCCCCCAATCGAACAAAACGGCGCTTCCTCGCTTGACCTTCCCCTTCCCGGGCACGGCATGAGGCACAGCAGCACCGGCGCCGACCGCGCATATCGTGGGGAATGACGGACCGGAGGCGCCGCGCCGCTTCATCTCGTATTCCAGACGGGCGGCCATCTCCATCTCGGTCTGCCCGACGCGGATGGTCCGACGCATCGCGGCAAACGCCTCCTCCGCCACCTCGATCGCCTTCTTTAGCGCGGTGAGCTCCGGTGGGGACTTGATGCACCGCATCGGCTCCGTGGTCGGAGGGGCGATGACACAACGCATACCCCTGACGCGTTTTTGCAGCTCCGCCTGGTCGCCGACAGGAAAGTACGCACCCTGAACCGCGAGCTTCTTGATCTTCAGCCCCTTGCAGGCCTTGACGATCTCGTCGTTCAACATACCGCGGCGCATCCAGTGCGTAGCCCACGGCACCTGTCGTTTTATCTCGCTCTCGAATCGCCCGTCGCTGATGATGTGTACGTCGCGCGAGGTCAACATGACGGCTGACTCTTCGCCGGTAAAGCCGGTCAGGTAGAAGTAGTCGACCGTGTTGGTGACCAAGAACCCGTCGGCCTTGGAAGGCCTGAGTTTCCGCCGACACATCTTGAGCCGATCCGCGATGACCTTGGACGGGCCTCGTCCCTTTCGTTTCGCCATCACTGCCTCCTGCTGATTCGTCAGCTAGCGACCGCCCGGTCTCACCGGGCGCTCGCCCGTCTGCAAGTCACTTAAAGACCCGACGGCCGCCGCCGGGCGAGAGCGCACATATTGATCCGACAGCTCGGGTCTGTCAAAGGCCCCGCGCCCACGACGATGTCGACACTCTTGACTCCCGCACGGTTTTGAGACAACCTAATCCGCCATGCGGACCGGGTGGGCCACCTCCTCCGGAGGTGGGGGAGACCTGGACCGCGGAGCGGAGTGCGTTTCAAATGAGCGACAAGACCGCCGAAGTAAGAGGAATACCGATCGGCGCCCAAGCACCGCTAGCCCTAATCGCCGGTCCCTGCGTGATCGAGTCGCAGGATCACACCCTTCGAATGGCCGAGGCGATTCACCGAATCTGCAACGAACTGGGCCTGCCGCTGATCTTCAAAGCGAGCTACGACAAGGCCAACCGCTCGAGCATAACGAGCTTTCGCGGGCCCGGGCTTTCCGAGGGGCTGCGGATACTCGGCAAGGTCCGTGATGAAGTCGGGGTTCCGGTCCTATCCGACATCCACGTGCCCGCCCAGGCGCGCGAGGCGGGCGAGGTGCTCGACTGCGTTCAGATCCCGGCGTTTCTGTGTCGCCAAACCGACCTGCTAAGCGCCGCCGCCGGCACCGGTCGTTGCGTAAACGTCAAGAAGGGCCAGTTCCTCTCACCCGAGGAGATGAGCAACGTGGCCGTCAAGCTCCGCGAGTCCGGCTGCGACAACTTCCTCTTCACCGAGCGCGGCACCTTCTTCGGCTACAATCGCCTGGTCAACGACATGACCTCCATCGAGAGGATGGGAGCGTTTGCACCCGTAGTGTTCGACGCCACGCATAGCTGCCAGCAACCGGGCGGAGCGGGCACGCGAAGCGGCGGCCAGCGCCAATATGTCGGCCTCCTCGCCTCTGCAGCCGTCGCCGCCGGTGCCGATGCCATCTTCATGGAAGTCCACGACGACCCCGCTAGCGCCAAGAGCGACCCCGCCACCGTCTATCCGCTCGACAAACTTCGTTCACTTCTTGAACGGTTCCTCCGCATCTCGGAGACAGTCCGCCGGTAGGGTGAATGTTGAATTGTGAATGCGGAATGCTGATCCGTACAGCGACTGCGAAGCGGCTAGCAACCGCGCGATCCGAACCGCGACCGTCAGGGAGCGGCCGGGCAACCTTCGAATGGTGAATCCTGAATTGTGAATGGGGGGTGCCCCATCCTTGCGAAGCAAGGTCGCAGATCCCGAGTCATCGGGGGAGGGGGACTGATAGAGCGCCAGACTATGTCGGGCACAACCGCCCATGCTGTCCGTTCCCCCACCCTTCGCTGCAGCGAGGGATGGGGCACCCGCTGACCAGGTACTACCGCTCCAGCAGGGCTTCGCAATCATCGACCCGAGCGGCATTGTTGCCGAGAGTGGTCAACGTAATTCTGTAGATCAGGGACGTTGCCGTTTGCTGATCTAATGTTGCAACAGATAAGGTCTCGACGCCGCCGTCGGTTGTGGTGGCGTGGATGACGATTCCAGTGGCGGTTGCGGCAACGCGAGTATAGGTGACTCGCAAGGTACCGAGAGTGACCGTGCGGTCTTGGCGAACCTCATTGCCCTCCACGATCGGTACGCCGTTTGAGGAAATCTCGTATACTACCGGTGCCGAAAGCGTCTGCCGCTCGAGTAGCTCTTTGTCTGGACCAACTGTGTCCGTCGTACAGACGGGATCTCCCCGGTACACGCCCGGCTGCAGCGGAGTGACAACCACAGACGGGATCGATCCGCAGGATGTGCCAAGAACGCCGAGTAAGGCAAACGGGAATAGCGAACTCAAGCTGCGGTAGTTTCGGATTCCTCGAGCGTCTGGCACCGTTGGCTCCTTGGGCGTTTGTACACGGGCATCCGGTCGGCGTCAGATAGTTTAACAGCTCGGTCGCCCTGATCAAGATGGCGGTTGATGGATGAAGGCCAAGGGGTTCTTTCGGTTCACCCGG
>CBDUZY010000123.1:0-7306 GCA_965371825.1 uncultured bacterium | reverse complement strand
ACCAGACCCGGCGTGACCGTCTTTCCGCCGACGTCGATGGTCTTGGACAGCATGGGCGCCTTTACGTCCTTGCCGATCGCCGCGATCGAATCGCCCTTGATGAGGATCGCCCCGCCCTCGATGACCGAGCCGTCGGGGGCGACAATCCGGGCGTTGCGAACGACGGTGGCTCTCTCGAAAAGCTGAGCCTGCACCGATGACACGGCGAGAGCCTGGATTGCCACCGCAAGGCAAATCGGCCGCAAAGTCGTTAGCCCTGTGGTGCAACGCTTCGGTGCGTGAGACACTATGAATCCTCAATGCGGAACCGCGTAATTCCCCGTCCGCGGGCATTCCGTGACGCCGAAAGAGGCAGTGTCAAGCATGTGTCACTACCGCGTCACCGCGTTGCGCGGGATCCGAGCTTGCGGTCCACGGAACGCTTCCCGTGGCACTAATATAGTCGGTCCGCCCGCGCCGTGGAATGAGCAAATCCACGTATCACACGTCAACGGACGGTCACCTACAAGTTATTACACGAACTGCGCCCGGCACACTTTGACGCTGTGAAACCCCGATACCAGTACAGGCGCGGACGATGCCGGACTCACCGCAAAGCGACTTCGACGTACAGTGCCTCAGGTTGTCTCAGTGTCGTCGGCCACCTTGAGCGGCGGGATGGTCTGCGGTTGGTCTGCGTCGATCTTCGGGAGGTCGGCGAGAGATGCCAGGCCGAACACGGAGAGGAACCTCGAGGTCGTGCCGTACAGTAGAGGCCGACCGATCTCCTCGGCCCGGCCGACAATCCGGGTGAGCGTCATATCGCGCAAGCGAACCAGCATGTCGCCCACCGCCACGCCGCGGATCGCCTCGATATCCGCCCGCAGCACCGGCTGCTTGTAGGCGATGATCGCCAGCGTCTCGAGTGCCGCCGCGGATAGCCGTGACTCCGCCCGAACCTTGCGGAGCTTCTGGACCCAGTGATTGTACGGCGGAAGCGTGAGTATCTGATACCCCTTGGCGATCGCCTCGATTCTAAACGACGCTCCGCTTTGTTCGTACCGCTCGTTCAGCGTCGCGACGTGCCGCTTGACGTCACCCGCGTCGCCGACGCCGAGTAGCTGGGCGATCTTGGAAGCCGGCAGAGGGTCGTCGGTCGACAGGAGGAGGGCCTCGACAATCGACTCCGTCGTCACCTCGGGCGGTGACTCCGGGGAAGCGGCGTCCCTCTTCTCATCAACTGTAACAGGTGGCTGGTCGCTCATGTCGTCAATGATAAACGACTGACCGTCTCCGCGATAGGCGTGGCCTCACCGCCGCGATCGCGCAGCCGATCATCCCTTCCGGGCTCTTCGCCGCAGTTGTCCGCACGCACCGTCGATGTCCAGTCCGCGACTTCGCCGGATGTGAGCGTTGACGCCGCGCTCGCTGAGCGTGGCCGCGAACCGCTGCACGGCCTGGTCCGCCGGTCGCTTGAAAGGCAACCCCTCGACCGGATTGTACGGCAGCAAGTTCACGTTGCACCGCATGCGGTGGACGACGCGAGCGAGGGCGATCGCATGATCCGCGGAATCGTTGGTGCCCCCTAGAAGAACGTACTCGACCGTTATTTCCCGTCCGGTCCGGTCAAAATAGTACCTCGCGGCCTCGACCAGTGCCTCGATCGTGACGTGCTCGGCCCAGGGGATCAGACGCCGTCGCAGTTCGTCGGTCGGGGCGTGGAGCGACAGGGCCAAAGTGATCTGGAGATTCTCGTCCGCAAGACGGCGCATCTGTGTAGGCAGGCCGACAGTGCTGATCGTGATCTTGCGGGCGCCGACACCCAGACCCCATTCCGCGTTGATCGTCCGGACCGCACGGATCGTCGCGTCGTAGTTGGCCAGCGGCTCTCCCAATCCCATGAAGACGACGTTGGAGAGCCGCGCAGACTCGCCGCAGAGTTCGCGGACTCGCATCGCTTGCTCGACGATCTGACCGGTGGAAAGCTGACCCTGCAGTCCGCCAAGTCCACTCGCGCAGAATCTACATCCCACCGGGCATCCGACCTGGGTCGAAATGCAGGCGGTGCGACGCTGCCCGTCGGGAATCAGGACGCATTCGCTCGTCGCCCCGTCGGACCACCTGAGCAGACGCTTCACCGTGCCGTCGCGCGATTCTTGTGTGCGTGCAACGACAGAGGTGTACAGCGGCAATTCCTCGGTGAGTTGTGCCCGGAACCGCTTGGGCAAGTTCGACATATCCTCGTATGACTGGGCGCCGTCCTGATACACCCAGCGCAGCACCTGCCCGGCCCGGTACGCCGGCTCCCCCCACGAGCCAATCAGCTCGCCCAGCCCGTCCGCCGTAAGATCGAACAGACCGGTGCCGCCCGGCATGGAGTTTGCAGCTTGTGGTGTCTCCACTGAGTGCCTCGCGTTGACGTTGAGCCCTCCCGGAAGGGCAGGATGATCCCCTCGATTATGGGCGATCGATTACCCGCCGGCGGCTACTTCGTCCGTCGCGGCATCTCTCCGGCGTCGAGCCGGCGGAAGTAGTCCCTGGTCGCTCTGACCACCGTCGGCGAGAGTATCAGCACCGCCGGCAGGTTCCACATGACCATAAGACCGGTGGTTGCGTCGGAGAAATCGTAAACCGTTTGAAACTTGGGAAGCACCATCCCCAGGAAGACGAAGATCACGAAGATAAACTTGAACGGCAAGATCGCACGGGCTCCGAGAAGATACTCGGCCCCCTTCTCGCCGTAATAGCTCCAACTGATCATGGTGCTGAAGCCGAACAGGCACACCGCCAGCGTCACCATGTACTTACCGAACCCCGTAATCGTGATGTCGAACGCGAAACCGGTGATCTCGGCACCGTCCATTTCCAGATGGACCGGCTGGCCTACGGCGATCTTCGCCCGGTCGTCGTCGTCGAGTTCCGTAAGATCGAGCGAAACGGATCTCAACGCACTCCAGCCGTCACCGTCGCCCTTTTCCACCTCCCTGATCGGCACGGGTACGGTCCCCAGAAGCTTGGTCGCGTCGCGCAGGACGTGAATGGATAACTCCTTGTCCTCTCCGCCCTGGATCCGCTCCAGGTAGAGGTGCTCCATCTCGGACGGCGGCGCCTCACCGCACTGGACAACGGCCGTGTTCCCGTCAACCGACGCAACCGTGCCGACCGGCGGTCGGTCCCACGCTCCGCTGGTGAGAATCACCAGAGCGCTCATCGTGCAGATGATCAGAGTGTCGACGAACGGTCCGATCCCGGCGACGACGCCCTCACGTATGGGTTCATCCGTCTTCGCGGCGGCATGGGCCATCGCCGCCGATCCCTCGCCCGCTTCGTTCGAAAAGCACGCCCGCCTCAAACCCTGCGAGAAGGCAATCCAGACCGTCACACCGGCACACGCCCCAGTCGCCGCGACCGGCGTGAAAGCGTGCTTGACGATCATCCCGAGATACATCGTTACCTCGTCGGCGTGAAGGATGACAACGTACAGGGCGCCGGCAACGTAGATGACGCACATGATCGGAACGAGCTTGGACGCCACCTGGCCGATCCGCGTGATCCCACCAATGATCACCACGGCAACGAGCGACGATACGACCACGGCCGAGAAGTACTCCGGCACACTGAAGTGCCTGCTGAGCATGTTGGACACGTTCCATCCCTGGAACATATTTCCGCCGCCGAACGAGTTGAGCACCGTCGAAATCGCGAAGAGGATAGCCAAGACCTTGAACGGAACCCAGAACGGATTGCCGCGCTTCCGGAGCGGCTCGACCAGGGCCTTTTGCATGTACCACATCGGTCCGCCGCGGACCTCGCCGCGAGCACGAGGCTTGGTCCCGGGCGCAGGCGGCGGCTCGCCGTTGTACTCGAGCGTGCGATCCTCGGCGTCCGCCCCCGTCAGCGCCGGGGCGCTGGGGTCGGGAACGTCGCGCTTGTCGCGGTACATCACCGCCAGCGAGCACTCCATGAACTTCAGAGCCATGCCGAATACGCCCGCGACCCACATCCAGAAGATCGCTCCGGGCCCGCCCAGCGACAGCGACAGCGCCACGCCGGCAATGTTGCCCAGACCGATCGTCGCGGATAGCGCCGCGCAAAGCGCTTGAAAGTGGCTGATGTGGCCCGTGTCCTCGGGCCTGTCGTAATGCCCGCGGATGCAGGCGTACCCGTGCGTCAGAATCCGCACCTGGGCGAACTTGGTCACGATCGAGAAGATGAAACCGCACCCGAGCAGGAGGAAAAAGAGCGGTGTGGCCCACACCCACCCGACGAAGTCCGCGGCGAATTGTTCTAGATCCACTATATCGGCTCCATTCAGGAAAGACGGATTCGCGAAGATAGCGGCAGCCGGCGTTTAGATCAACCGTTGCCTGTGACGCCGCCTATGCACTAGAATCCGTCCGCTTCAGGCCGGCGCGGCGGCCGTGAATTCAAGAGTCCACTGTTGCTGACTGGCGGGCACCGATGAGCACGTATCCCGAACCGGATCTGTCCATTAAGAAAGAGAATTGGGGATCGAGGTTCGGCGTCATCCTCGCCGTGGCGGGGTCAGCCGTGGGGCTGGGCAACTTCCTCCGCTTCCCGGGCACGGCCGTCAACAACGGCGGCGGCGCCTTCATGATCCCCTATATCATCAGCTTCCTGCTGCTGGGCATTCCCATCGCCTGGTGTGAGTGGACGATCGGACGACTCGGCGGGCGCTACGGACAGAACAACGGACCGGGCATCATGTTCGCCCTCTGGCGCCGAGCACCGGCCAAGGGCATCGGCACGCTGACTCTCGTCATTCCGTTGTGCGTCTATATGTACTATGTGTTCCTCGAGGCGGCCTGCCTTCGTTACGCAGTCGAGTTCTTCGCCGGTGGTTTCTCGAACCGATTCGGAGATGCCATCGCAACCGGTGCCGCCGAGGACGAGGTAAGCACTGTCGTCGACACGGCGGGGAGCTTTTTCGGCGACATCTTCGGAGCGGCGGCTAACGGCAGCATCTTTGAAGGGTCGATGCTCTGGTTCGTGCTGGTTTGCTTCCTGGTCAATTTCTTCATCATCTACCGAGGCGTCACCAAGGGAATCGAGGTCTTCTGCAAGGTGGCCATGCCGCTTCTGATCATGTGCGCCGTGGTTATCCTCGTTCGCGTTCTCACGCTGACCGAAGTCGTGGACGGGCGGACGATCGAGGGCGGACTCGGGTTCATGTGGAATCCCGACTGGGCGAAGCTCGCCGATCCCGAGGTCTGGCTACGGGCCGCGGGTCAGATCTTCTTCAGTCTCAGCGTCGGGTTCGGGTTGATCCTGTGCTACTCGAGCTATCTGCGGAGCAATGACGACGTCGTTCTTTCATCGCTGAGCGCCTCGAGCACCAACGAGTTCTGTGAGGTCGTGCTCGGTGGCTTGATTGTCATCCCGGCGGCGTTCTTGTTCCTCGGTCCGGCCAATGCTACCGGCGGCACCTTCACCGTCGGATTCATCACGATGCCCGCGATAATGCACTTCATGCCCTTCGGGTGGTTCTTCGGTGGCATGTGGTTCGGGCTCCTCTTCCTCGCAGCCGTTACCAGCTCCATCAGCATGCTACAACCGGCGATAGCCTTCCTCGAGGACGGGTTCGGAATGAAGCGACGGGCCAGCGTTGTCATCCTGGGTCTGTTCACGACGTTCGGCGCTACGCTCATCATGTACTTCAGCTACAACGTCACCGCCCTGGACTTCACCGACTTCTGGTGCGAGTTCATGATGATCCTGGCGGCGCTTGGCCAGGTGCTGATCTTCGGGTGGGTTGTCGGGGCCAAGCGCGGCGTCAAGGAAGCCAACCGCGGCGCCGACCTCCAGATCCCGAGTTTCGTGGTCTACATCTTACGCTACGTTACGCCCACGTTCCTCATTCTGGTGTTGTCCGCGTGGTGCTACGTCAACGGGCCGGAGCGCATGAAGCAGATGAGCCCCGGTCTCCAGGGCGACATCGCCGCTCGTGGGGCTTACGCAGCCGAAATCGGTGAGCGGTATTCCGATCTCGACGAGGAGGCGCTAACCGCCAGACTTACCGAACTGCTCGGCGACGGCGACGGCATTCCCGACTCACTCGACGCCCTGCCGCCGTGGCTGCGCGAGGTTGACGGGCGGGCGTCCGAAACCCGCGCGACGGCGGAGGCGACGGCCAACGTAGCCCGCTTCGTCTTTGTCGGCGTTCTGATCGTATTCATCCTTACGTTCGTGTTGAGTGATATCGCCTGTCGCAACCGCATCAAGCAGGTCATCGACCGCGCGGAGGCGGAGGGCGTGCGCCTGGAGAACTGAGCATGAGCACGATCGCAACGCTCGCCCAGCAGCAGGGTCTGTCCCCCGCGGGATGGACCGTCATGATTGCGTGCATCACCCTTGTCTGCTCGCTGGTGACGTTCTGCTACTACCGCGTGCTCAAAGAGCCGCGACCCGCCGAGCCTCGCCCTGGCCCGCTGGATGTAGGCACGAAGGACCTAAGCGGCTAGGCGTCGTGTTGACATGCGCGCATCGGTGCCAAGGTCCGTAGACTGCCAGGTGTTCGCCGCTACCGGCGGTTCGGACGATCCACTGAATCGCGATCCTCGGGACGGCGCGATGTTCCGGCGAGACCCCTGACGGCGCCCCACAACTGGGCGAAGAAACCTGCCTGGGCGGACGATCCGGCTGCGACGCCGAACTCGCCGCCGCCAACGGCATCCTCGCCGGACTCGGCACCCTCGTGCGGCGGAAGCTCGAAACCGGTGTCCTCCGCGAGTCGCGATCCTCGACGAGATTCAAGCTCGACCTCGTCCACTTCGCCGGATGTCGTCGGCGCTCGCTGGCGAAGCTGGGCCTGCCGTGCCTGCGAGGAACCCTCGTCGGCGCTCACCGGCGCGGGCGACGGACCATCTGCTCGGACGCCGACCTCCTCGAAAACCTCGCCTGCCGTAGCGCCATCGGGAGCATTTACCACGAACGTCTCCGGCGGCGCATCCGCATCGGCGAACGCCGGGAGGGTCACCACGTCGCCAACATCGAAGCGGGAAGCGAGCTCGGCGCCGCGCTCAGGCTCTGCTGAGAAGTCGATCGCCCGATCCGGTACCGAGGAGGTGTCCTGGTCCAATTCAACCGATCCCGACATGTCCGTGAGCGGATCGACGACCTCGAGATCCTCGGAACCGTCCCACTGTACGACTCCGGAACCGGAATGTCCGCCGCCCGACGTCTCGGATGACGACTGATCCGTCGGGTTAGCGACCGGGTCTCCCGTGCTGTCGTCGGGCGTGACCGGCGTGGCATCGGTAACACTACTTCCAGCTCCCACCGGATTAGATACCGGACCGCCCGGTGG